>NZ_JAMCOU010000010.1:0-47471 GCF_023499985.1 Acinetobacter amyesii
AGCTCCGACAGCTCCGACAGCTCCGACAGCTCCGACAGCTCCGACAGCTCCGACAGCTCCGACAGCTCCGACAGCTCCGACAGCTCCGACAGCTCCGACAGCTCCGACAGCTCCAGCACCTCAGCCAGTGGCAACGCAGTCAGCCGCAGAATATTTGGCAAACCCACTTTAAAATTTCCATTGAACAATAAAAAAGACGCCTCGGCGTCTTTTTTCATTTTAGGAAAATTAGGGCTTTTGCAGTTGCGTTAAGTTTTTACGTGCCAGTCCTGGATCATCGGCAAATACACCGTCTACACCAGCTTTATAGAAGTTTTCAAATTCTTTGGCCGCACCTGTATCACAGCGTTCTGTCGCCACAGAGCTACATTTTAAATAGTCAGGTAAAAAACCATTTTCAGGTCTGAGTGTATAAGGATGGACTTTCAAACCAGCAGCATGGGCATCTTTGACAAAAGTGGTTTGTTTAAATTCAGTGTTTGAAAAAATATAGGTTTTACTTGGACCTACACCATCTGCATATTTTGCCACTGATTTTAGGCCTTCTGCAGTGGCTAAACTTGCATAATTTTGAGGTGAGCTTTGTTGCTGTAAGTCACCCGGTATTGCAGTTGGGCTATCTAATAATTGAATAATTTTGCCATGTTTGAGGGTTTTCT
Organism: Acinetobacter amyesii; assembly: GCF_023499985.1. NCBI lineage: Bacteria > Pseudomonadati > Pseudomonadota > Gammaproteobacteria > Moraxellales > Moraxellaceae > Acinetobacter > Acinetobacter amyesii. Next base: position 660 of record NZ_JAMCOU010000010.1, read on the forward strand.
TTTGCGTGAGTTGATCACGTAAGTATTTAAGATTGGTGGTTTCAAAGGACTGTAAATATACAGGCGCGATATCACGTGTATAACTGTATTTAGCAAGCGTGGAGAGTAAACGATCTTCCATGGCTAGATTTTGCTGTTGGAAAAATGTTGGGTGCTTGGTTTCAATATATAAACCAACAATTTTCCCAGTTTTTTTATAGTGAGCGTCGGCAAGTTCAATGATTTGTTCGAGCGTTGGGATGCTGTATTGATCATTATATTGAGTGTTATTAGGGCGATATTGAGCAATACGCTCACGTGCTTTTACATTTTGAGTCAGTTCATTCAAATTAAAGTCTTCCGTAAACCATCCTGTATAGTCGATACCATCGATTTTTTTGGTGGTTTTTCGATCCGCAAATTGTGATAGCGTACTAATATTGGTTGTCCCTGAAATTTCACTTTCATGGCGCGCAACCAGATAGCCATCCTTGGTTGGCACTAAATCGGGTTCGATAAAATCTGCACCATCGTCAATCGCTTTTTGATATGCGGCAAGGGTATGCTCGGGTCGCAAAGCACTGGCACCACGATGCCCAACAATCACAAAACCTGTATCAGGCAAAATAGGGGGCTTTGTGACATGGGTTTTATCGTCATCAGAATTACATGCAGATAAACCGAAAACGCTAAAAAGGAGCAGTGAAGACACGCCCCATGAGGATTTCACTTTGCTTGTTATGGCTAGATTTAACTGCTTTGTTAATTGTTTTTGCATGGCTGCCTCGGCATCTTTTTATATAAATGAATGATGTTGCAGGCATATATTGCAGGGCAGTGGCTAAGGCTTCATGACAGAGGCGGTTTTGTCACATAAATTTACTAAAATAGCTGAAGTGGAGGCTCTCCATATTTTCTACATATTTCGCTTCAAGCAAGGTTTTTATGTAGTCTAGGCTTGTAATCAAGCACATTGTGATTGATTATCAATAAGATTTTTTGAAAATATCAATCAACACATTTTATTTCATTAATTGAAAAGTGACATGGACTGATGCTGTCTAAGTTTTTTATTTATCGACCGATTTTTGCAGGTGTCTTGGCGATCATCGTCATGGCGCTCGGGCTTTTTGCTGTCCTCAATTTACCGGTAGAGCGCTATCCAGATATTGCACCACCACGAATTACGGTCAGTGCAAGTTATAGCGGTGCGTCAGCAGAAACAGTCGAGGAAAGTGTCACACAAGTTCTTGAGCAACAAATTAAAGGAATTGATCATCTTTTATATTTTAGTTCAAGCAGCGACTCTTCAGGTCGAAGCCGGATCAGCATCAGTTTTGAAAATGGCACTGACCCAGATACCGCTCAAGTACAAGTACAAAATGCCATAAATGGAGTAATCAATCGGCTGCCTGAAGATGTGCAGCGCCAAGGGGTAAATGTCTATAAATCTTTGGGTGATACCCATATGGTTATCGGCCTCTATGATGAGACTGGCAAGAGTTCGAATATCGAACTTGGTGATTATATGATGACTCATCTAGAGCAGGACATTGCTCGAATTGAGGGTATCGGTGAAGTCGATGTTTTTGGTTCACAATTTGCCATGCGCATATGGCTCAATCCACTGAAGTTAAAGCAATATAGCCTTATGCCGAGTGATATCCGTGCGGCTGTTGAATCACAAAATACGCAGGTTGCAGCCGGAGCCGTAGGTGAATTGCCGAGTGTATCGGATCAATATCTCAATGCAAAAGTCACTTCAGGTTCACGTTTAAAGTCAGTTGAAGAATTTGAAAATATTATTGTCAAATCTGCACGAAACGGCAGTTTTGTCTATTTAAAAGACGTTGCACGTGTTGAATTGGGTGCGGAAAATTATTCAGGGGTTAATACCATTAACGGGTATCCATCTTCAGGGATGGGGATCTCATTGGCTTCTGGGGCAAATGCACTTGAAACCTCAGCCTTAATTAAGCAAGAAATTGAACAGTTAGCGAAGCAATTACCAGCCGGTTATAAAATTGTTTATCCACGGGATAACACGCCATTTGTACAAGAATCGATTAAAGAAGTGGTGAAAACATTATTCGAAGCCGTTTTATTGGTGGTTTTGGTGATGTTTATCTTCTTACAAAATTGGCGAGCAACGCTGATACCTGCGATTACCGTGCCTGTGGTGATTCTAGGGACTTTAGCGATTTTATATGCTTTGGGCATGACCATTAACACACTCACATTGTTTGCATTGGTATTGGCCATCGGTCTGTTGGTCGATGATGCGATTGTTGTGGTGGAAAACGTCGAACGTTTAATGCATGAACATCAGTTAACAGCAAAACAAGCGGCTATAGAGTCGATGCATGAAATTAGTGGGGCATTAATCGGGATTACTTTGGTATTAACCGCTGTATTTATTCCCATGGCGTTCTTTGGTGGCTCAACGGGCGTGATCTATAGACAATTTTCCATCACACTTGTGGCTGCCATGGGCTTGTCACTGATGGTTGCGCTGATTTTAACTCCTGCATTATGTGCCTTAATTTTAAAACCAAATCCGAAACCACAGCGCTGGGCGATTTGGTTTAACGCCAAATTAGAGATTTTAAAAACCAAATATTTGACACTTGCACAAGCCACAGTTCGTTATCGCTTATGGACGGTGGTTTTGTTTGCGGGGCTCATTACGGTATTTGCTTTGTTTTATCGTGCTTTGCCGACCAGTTTTATTCCTAGTGAAGACCAAGGTATTTTGAGTGTGCAACTTAAATTACAAGAAGGTGCACCGATGTCGAAAAGTCGTGAGGTCGGTGAACAAATTCGGCAGTACTTTTTAACTGAAGAAAAGCAAAATGTTGATTTGGTGATGATTCGTTATGGACGAAATTTTTCTGGTACGGGTCAAAACTTAGGGCAAGGCTTTATTGCACTGAAGCATTGGGATGAACGTTCAGGACAACACAATTCAGCGCAAGCGATTCGTGAACGTGCTATGAAACATTTTAAAAAATTTAACAATGCACAAATCAATGTCAGCATGCCGTCCTCTGTTAGTGGCCTTGGGCAAACCGATGGTCTAGAATTTTGGCTGCGAGATATGAATGGTGAAGGCCGTGCTTATCTCGATGCGCAATTTAAAAGCTTGCAAGAAAAATCTTCACAATTCAGCAGTTTCGAAAATTTAGACAAACGCTCAAACCCCGATAAAGCTGAACTAAAAGTAGATATTGATCAAAAACAAGCAATGGCCTTGGGGTTAACTCAAAATGCGATTAATAGCACTATGAGTAGCGCATGGAGCGGTAGCTATATCAACGATTTTATCGACCGTGGGCGCATTAAACGCGTCATGATGCAGGCAGATGCCGAATTCCGTTCTAAACCAGAAGATTTAGCTTATTGGCATGTACGTAATGACCAAAATGAAATGATTCCATTTAGTAATTTTTCAACCATTGGTTGGAGTGGTGGTCCAGAAGTTGTTAATCGTTTCATGGGCTATACCGCATTACAAATGGAAGCGGATACAGCCAAAAATGTCTCAAGTGGACAAGCCATGCAGGATGTTAAAGCTTTAGTTGACCAAGTGCCGGGTGTGGACGTGGCATGGAGTGGGTTATCCTTTGAAGAGCAAAAATCAAGTCATCAAGCGATTTGGCTATATTTGGTCTCGATAGGATTTATTTTCCTTTGTCTTGCTGCCCTATATGAAAGTTGGAGTATTCCAACTGCAGTCATGAGTGCGATTCCACTTGGGATAGGTGGTAATATTTTGTTTAGCTACATGGCCGGTTTTCCAAATGATATCTATTTCCAAATTGCTCTACTGACAACAATTGGTTTGTCCTGTAAAAATGCGATCTTGATTGTAGAGTTTGCAGCGATGGCACAAGAAAAAGGCAAACATGTAATCGAAGCTGCAATGGAAGGCGCAGCACTTCGTTTACGTCCTATTTTGATGACCTCTTTGGCTTTTGGTGCGGGAGTGGTTCCTTTAGTTCTTGCTTTTGGTGCAGGTGCAGCCAGTCGCCAAGAGATTGGGGTGAGCGTACTCGGTGGGGTAATATTCGGTACGGTTTTGGTGCTGATCTTTATTCCGTTTATGTATGTATTGATACGGACTCTATTTAAGCCCAAGTCTGTTAAAAGAAACATAAGTGATTAAATTGTTTAGGTTTCGTTGTAAAGGTTGAGAAATGTAACAGTTTTTCGTAGTATTGCTGCGCGTATAAGCGGTTTGATGAGGATTAAATCCCTAAATGGACAGGCACAGTTGTCAGATACACCAAATTTCAAACATATATATTTACCAACATTATTATGTGGGTTCATTCGGCAAATAAAATAAGAGCCGTTGCGGCCCTATTACATAGGTTGGGTAATAGGGGGCGAGCATGAGCTACAACAACTTTTTATATCTTTTAAATGATGCATTAAGCAAGCAAGATATTGCATTGGCATTAGACTCTGTTAAAACGTTTAAAGCCGCAGATTTGGCTGATATTTTGGCACAATTACCTTTAGAGAATAGTCAAAAGCTGCTACTGCATCTTCCTGCACGCGCCTATGTATTTTCATATCTCAAACCCGAAGAACAAGTAAAATTTGCACGCGGTTTAACGCGAACAGACTTGGCTGAAATTATGGGCGAAATGCCTTCAGACAAGCGTGTCGATTTATTTAAATGTTTAGATCACGAGCAGCAAAATACTTTATTGCCTGCATTGGCACAGGCCGAGCGTGAAGATATTCGGCAGCTCTCTTCTTATGTAGAAGGTACGGCAGGGGCCATCATGAGCTCCGAATATGCCACCCTAAAACCGAATATGTCGGTAAAAGATGCCATTAAAATGTTGCGTTATGAGGCACCCGATTCGGAAACCATTTATTTGGCCTATGTACTTGATGAAGCAAGAAAGCTGCTGGGTGTTTTATCGCTCAAACAATTAATACTTGCCGAAGAACAAAGCAATATTAGTGATTTAATGGCGACCGATATTATTTTTGCATATTTTGACAGCGATCAGAATGAAGTAGCCAAAACCATTGCTCGTTATGACTTACTGGCATTACCCATTATAGATCATGCCGGTGTGATGGTGGGTATTGTGACATATGATGATGCAATGGATGTGGCCAGTGAAGAGGCAACAGAAGATTTTTTAAAATCTGGTGCTGTCGATGCATCATCTAAATTGAGTCTTAAATCTGCCCCGATATTGCAACTCTATCAAAAACGGGTGTATTGGCTGGTATTTCTTGTTTTTGGCAGTTTGTTATCTGGGATTGGCATTGCACATTTTGAAGACGTTATTGCCGCAAATATTGTATTGGTTTTCTTTTTGCCCTTATTGGTCGGCAGTGGTGGAAATGCCGGCTCTCAATCTGCAACGCTGATGGTGCGTGCATTGGCAACGGGCGATGTACATTTTAGGGACTGGTTTTACTTGCTGGGACGTGAAAGTTTGGTTGCCCTGTGTCTGGGCGGAACCATGGCCATTGCTGTATCTATTTTAGGCTACTACCGTGGTGATGCAACCGTGGCCTTGGTCTTGGCACTGAGTATGATGGGTATCGTATTGCTCGGTTGTTTAATTGGCATGAGTTTGCCTTTCATACTCAATAAGTTAAAGTTCGATCCTGCAAGTGCTTCTGCACCCTTGGTAACCTCGATTTGTGATGCGACAGGCGTGGTGGTGTATTTGATGATTGCTTCACAATTGCTCAATTTATAGAGATTAGCATTTTGCTAGAGATTGAAGACTTCTAATATGTGTTAATCTCAGTGATTTACACGGTTTTTATTGGATAAAACATGACTGAACCATTAAAACAAAAAATGTCAAAGCAAGAAGTCATTCGTCTTGAACGTGACCTCGCAAAATTTGCCAATATGATGGACTCCGTGGTTCGGATTCCATTTACCCGACAAGGGGTAGGTGCGGACGCAGCGTTGAGTACCATTCCTGTAGCTGGTGATATCGCAGGATTTGTCTTGACCTGTTATGCCGTCTATAAAGCCAAACAGATTGGCGTACCACAAGCCAAATTAAATGGTGTGATGAAACTCGCAGTTATAGATGCTGTCGTGGGGTTTATTCCTGTTGCAGGGACGATCTTTGATGTGTTTATTCGACCGAGCCGTAAAGCTTTAGATGTTGTACATACGCACATTCGTGAAGAATATCAAATCAGTACAGATCAACATGTGGTACATCCGTTTTTACATGAAAAATTAGAACAGAAACAACAGCAATCTGCTTTTTGGCGCAACCCTGTGGTTGCATGGATATGGATCCATATCCCAGATATACTCGGGATGATTTTCTTATTAGTCTTTATCTTTGCAATTTATATGGGTGGTTCATTGCTTTGGCAATGGTTAAAGGCCAATGGAATATTGTAGATAGAAATGCCTTGTTGTTTGAACGCGATCACTGAGAGGCTATTCAATTGAAAGATCGTTCAGCTGAAAGATTATTGATAAGACAGTAAATGTTCGGAAAAATTAGACTTAAAAAAGCCTCCATAGGGAGGCTTTTTTACGACATACATTAGATGCTCGATTATGGGCAATCTAATTGTTGTAATGCCGCAACACGTTGTTCAATCGTTGGGTGTGTTTGGAACAAAGCAGCTAAACTGAAACCTTGTTCTTGACCCGCAGAAATTGCGAAGGCTTTCATTTCTTTTGGCATTTGATCTGGCATTTCAGATTCTGCTTGTAAACGTAACAGGGCAGAAATCATCGCTTGTTTACCTGCTAAACGCGCACCAGCTTCATCGGCACGGTATTCACGGTAGCGAGAGAACCACATCACAATGGCAGACGCTGCGATACCAAAAACAATATCTAATACAATCGTAATGACAAAATATGCAATACCCGGTGCTTCACCATCTTCACGACCAAAAACATTACGGTCAATGAAGTCACCTGCTACACGCGCAAAGAACATCACAAAAGCGTTGACTACACCTTGCACCAATGCAAGGGTTACCATATCACCATTGGCTACGTGACCAATTTCGTGAGCGAGTACGGCACGGAGCTCGTCTTTGTTCATACGCTCAAGTAGACCGGTAGAAACTGCTACTAAAGCATCATTTTTATTCCAGCCTGTTGCAAAGGCATTTGACTGGTACGATGGGAAAATACCCACTTCTGGCATTTTGATACCAGAACGTTGTGCCAGTTGCGCAACTTCGTTAAGTAACCATGCTTCAGCTTGGTTACGTGGTGCATTAGGGTCAATCAGCTCTGTACCCGTGGTTTTCTTCGCCATCCATTTTGACATGAATAGTGAGATCATTGAACCCACCATACCGAACACAAAACAGATTACGAGCAAGTTGCCTAAATTTAAGCCGCCCGCACCGTGGTAACTACCGACACCGAAGAGTGACAAGATTATGCCAGCTACAACCAGTACCGCGAGGTTGGTTAGCAAGAACAAACCAATCCGCATCATTGGGTAAATCCTCTTATTATAGAAAAATGATCTGATTTACAAATAAAAATCATTAAACTCAATATGAGGTGAAAGTCTTAAAATTTCAAGGAAAAATTAGTAAAACAGATGCAATTTTACAAAATCAGTGAATTTATTCATTGAAATAAATACGCGCTGAAGCAGACGCATTTGCTGTGGCAAATGAACCTGAAGGTGCGTCGGTAAAACTACCATTGTCTGTTTGAATAATTTGACGTGCCGATGATTTAGCAACCGTAGGGGCAGCAGCATGATAATTATCCGAACTGGCAATAATCCGACCACTATTTGAAGCGATATTGGAATTGCTCGAACCTGATACACTTAAACTACCAGCATATAGGTTGTTGTAGCGGCTAGTGACACGGCGGACATAATCTTGTGTTTCGCGAAAAGGTGGGATACCACCATATTTTGCGACATTGCCTTCACCTGCGTTATAACCAGCTAAGGCAAGTGAGGTGTTACCATTAAAACGTTTCAGTAGCCAAGATAAATAGCGCGCACCAGCCATAATGTTCTGATGTGGATCATAAGCATTTGTTACATTGAAGCGACGTGCTGTGGCAGGCATGAGCTGCATTAAACCTTGAGCGCCAACAGGAGAACGAGCATTAGTGTTAAAGCCTGATTCGGTATGCATCACCGCTTTGATTAGACCTTCGGAAACACCATGTTGGGCCGCTGCTTGTTTAATAATATTGTCAAAGGCATTTTTATTCCTACTATAGCTGGGTAACACAGACGCTTCATTTGAGCCCCAGTTACTATAACTATGGATATTACTGTCCGGATAGTAGGTTTTTTTCTCAACTTTTAGATTGCTATAGCGGCCTTGTTTATTGGTCAGTAACGTTGTGCCATTACTTTCACGCAATTGATAAATCGTTTGGCCGGCAAAAATGTTTGGTGCTGCTAAACTGATAGCCACACTTCCACCTAATAACAGCCCCAAAGTCCAAGTAATGTTTTTCATTTTATTGTGAAGAAAAATTCTGTCCCCAAACAGTTAAAGAGAGTTTATCAAAAAAAAATTAGATGAAAAGGCTTCATAGACTGATTTCTTCTTTACTTTGTAAAAATCAAGTCATTTTGATGATTCAATAATCAAAAAAAATATTTATTTTTTTTTATTGATCTTAACTTGACACACTTAAGTCATTGATAATTAAATTTATTTAAATTGATCAAAAAATGATCAATTTAAATAAAAGCCTTAAAATAAGGGCGGCTCACCTTGTCAAGTCATTTAGAATCCACAAAGTTATCCACAGCTTTTGTGGACAACTGTGGAAAAGTCCAAAAGATAAGCATTTGGGCTAAAAAATGAACTGTACCGTATAGAATATTGCACTGAAGTTTACGTGATCATGACAGTATTTCTACTTTTTTCGGAAATTACATTCTTTTGATGCGAGAAGTCTGCGAATCGGATAAAATTGCGCGGTATTTTTTTTTAGGTTTAACTCGTCTATGTTCTCGCCAGTTGAGTCCGAACAAGGATTTAATTTCAAACCAGAACTACCAACTAGCTCTGCGTATTATCGTTTATTGAAAAAGCTACGCCGTCAGGTCGGTCATGCTATTCGTGATTTTAAAATGATCGAAGAGGGTGACAAAGTGATGGTCTGTATTTCAGGCGGTAAAGACAGTTATACCTTGCTCGACATTTTGTTGCAGTTTAAGCGTATTGCGCCGATTAATTTTGATGTGGTTGCGGTCAACCTTGACCAAAAACAGCCGGGTTTCCCTGAAGACGTATTGCCACGTTATTTAGAAGAAAACAAAATTCCGTATTACATCTTAGAAAAAGATACTTACAGCATTACCAAACGTTTAACACCAGAAGGTAAAACGTACTGCGCAGTGTGCTCGCGTCTACGTCGTGGTTCGTTATACGGCTTTGCTCAAGAAATTGGGGCGACGAAAGTGGCTTTAGGTCATCACCGTGATGATATTTTGGCGACGTTCTTTTTGAACTTGTTCCATGGCGGCAGCTTAAAAGCCATGCCACCGAAATTATTGTCTTCTGACAAAAAGAACATTTTGATTCGTCCACTGGCTTATGTGGAAGAAAAAGACATTATCAAATATGCAGAAATGCGTAAGTTCCCAATTATCCCATGTAATTTGTGTGGTTCTCAGGAAAACTTACAACGTGCGATGTTAAATGACATGCTGCGTACTTGGGATAAAGAATTTCCAAAACGTTTACACAGTATTTTTGGTGCGTTGCAAAATGTATCACCTTCACAACTGGCTGACCGTGAGTTATTCGACTTTGAAGCCCTAGATGAACAACGCGAATTTGACTTTAAAAATAGCGAAAGTTGTTCAACTGAAGAAGGTGATTCAGAAAGCAAACGCATTAATATGGTGAACTTAGGGTTTATGGCAGATTAACCCGAAAACCTTATCATGCAAAAGGCATTCTACAGAATGCCTTTTTTATGCTTATGATTTTTCACATTTTGTTGTTAAACAGTTAAATATTGAACGGCGCGTACAAAAAACTTTAGCCTTTTCACAAATGATCATGCTATAACAAACCTCAAGCAAAATATGCTTGCACTGATGTTGTCCGGAACGGCAACACACACGAACAAAATAAATTGAGGAAAGATCATGCCTGCTTTTTTAACTGATGATTGGTTTTCAACTGTAGAAACTCTGACAGCTCAAGCTGGTGATTTAAACTTACCACCTGCATTGGCTAATCTTGCAATTAACCTTGTGGTTGCTGACGCTGCAGGCAATACTGAATTGTCATTAGACGGTGGTGCAATTAAAAAAGGTTTATCTTCAAACGCGAAAACAACGTTGAACATGGATGCTGAAACTTTACGTAAAGTATTCCTTGAATTTGATATGGCTGCAGCGATGCAAGCGTTTATGACGGGCAAAATAAAAGTACAAGGTGATATGTCACAATTGATGGCATTGCAAACAGCAAAACCAAGTGCTGAGCAAAAAGATTTATTCAAAAAAGTACTTGAGCAAACTGCTTAAGTTTAAAACGAAAAAAGCTTACCTAAAGGTAAGCTTTTTTTTGTGCGCTCACATGTAAATGTTAGGTGGACGCATATTAGATATTCACCAGTTGAGGTGTGGTTTTAATATGTTCCAAATAAGCACGAATACGCGTGACATATTGCACAGCTTGACGATAACGACCATTGCTGGCCTTGTTACGGTCTAGATAAGCATATAAATTCACCCACTTATTTGGGTTTTTACCCTGAGATTGGATGCGCTTTTGAATCTGACTTACAGCACCAGGACCCATGTTATAAGCCACTAAGGCATACCAATTACGATCAGGGTACGGAATGTTACTATAACGGTTTAGCATTTGGTCATAGTACTTTGCACCACCTTGAATGCTTTGAGTCGCATCTGTACGGTTGCTCACACCCATGGCTTTTGCTGTACTGTTGGTCAGCATCATAATGCCACGAACACCCGTTGGGGATACCGAGTCAGGTTTGAGGTAAGACTCTTGATAACCAATCGCTGCCAATAAATGCCAGTCGAGGTCGTATTGCTTGGCCGTGTTTTTAAAACTTGCCTTATAGATCGGCATACGTTTACTTAAATCACGTTGAATCACATTCCAAGAATCTTGTTTGACCACATTACGGTTGTAGAATGATGCCAACTGTCCAATTGCGCCATTTTGTTTGGCACGGCAAATAAAACCACTCGCGGTTTGGCTTAGTGGATCATCTGCATTTTTAAATACCCAGTTTAAGTTGCTGTTTAAACCATTCTTTTTTAAAGAAACGGTATCACCACAACTGGCTGAAAATGACGTCAAATGCTTGGCTTCAATGGTACTCATTTCGGCAGTGGTCATAGCAAAATTGGCTTGACCTTTGGCAACCATTTTTAAAGCAGTGGCATTGTCATTCACTGTTTTAAAATCTAATTGAACATTTAAACTTTCTGCATAGTTACGTGCAAGGTCGTAACCAAAACCATGTCGATGTTTACCATCCTGAAAAACAATGGCAGGATTGGCAACTGCAACAACAGTGAGTTTATTACTGTTGACGACAGCATCATATTGATGTGCTGTTTTGCTGGCATTAATACTGTGAAAAGGAATTAAGATAGTACTAAGTGCAAGCGCTTTAAATGGGAGAGAGTTAAAAGAGTTAAGGCAAAGCCTCGACCCAGAAGTTGAACTACTGTGCATGTTGTCTCCGCTACAAGTAATTTATGCCCTAAAAAGCAAAGGCAAACAGGCCTCAGACTTTTTCAAGTTTGATAAATTCAATAAGGGTTGGGCAGTCATGACGTCATTCAAAAATGACTAGGGGGTTTCGGGAAATATGTAGAAAACCTACACTGGATAAAAATTAAACAAGCCTAAAAGATGTGCGCATAATAATGAGCAAAAAAATACTTGTCAAATTTTGTACGAAAAAATATTAAAATATGTAACATAAATAATTGATTTTGTTTGGGAATAAATTTTATATACTTTGCCTGTGTAGAAATGGAGGATAAAATAGGCATGTTTTGTAAAAATCAGCACTTGCTCAAGGCCTAAAAATCATCATGAAATCTAACTTAATTACCCGTGGTGGACACGATTTATTGGTCGCTGAACTTCAACATTTATGGCATGAAGAGCGACCTGAAATTACCAAAAAAGTGAACTGGGCGGCTAGTCTTGGAGATCGTTCGGAAAACGCGGATTATCAATATAATAAGCAATTGTTACGCAAAATTGATCGACGTGTACGCTACTTGGGAAAACGTTTGGAAGAGCTTCGTATTATCGATTACTCACCCGAACAAAAAGGGAAAGTCTATTTTGGGGCATGGGTTGATATTGAAAATGAAGACGGCGAACACAAAACGCTAAGAATCGTGGGGGTAGATGAAATTTATGATCATCATCCGCAACATATCTCAATTGATTCACCTATGGCTCGGGCACTCTTGTCGAAGCAAGTGGATGATGAGGTCGAAGTGCTGACCCCGCTGGGGAAAAAATGTTGGTATATCAATTCAATTCGTTATGAAATGGGCGAAAGCACTGAAAAACAATAAACTGCTTTTATTTTGTTCAATTGGACGTGTTTTTTACAAAATAATTTGCCATTGCTGAATTTTATTTATATGATGGCGGCCATGGAAGCGTGGCAGAGCGGTTTAATGCACCGGTCTTGAAAACCGACGAGGGCGCGAGTCCTCCGTGAGTTCGAATCTCACCGCTTCCGCCATATTCAAAAAACCCTGATGTTTTTTAGCATCAGGGTTTTTTTATGTGTGTAAATCTAGGCAATGCAATTAGTTTTGATCTTAATTCAATACATATTGATTCAGCTTCTATTTTTCTGACCTAAACCAAAATTTTACAATCGACTAAATTTTGTATGAACGATTCGTCAAGTAGTCAAAATAAGGCAAAATAATTTGCCAATCTGAATTTTTATTTATATGATAGCGGCCATGGAAGCGTGGCAGAGCGGTTTAATGCACCGGTCTTGAAAACCGACGAGGGCGCGAGTCCTCCGTGAGTTCGAATCTCACCGCTTCCGCCATATTCAAAAACCCCAATGTTTTACATTGGGGTTTTTTTATTGCCTAAATTTTTGAATAGTTTTTTTCTACAGGCGAAGTTGATATACAGCATGAATATGACATGCTATTAATTATTCACAATAAACAGAAAACATAATTAATCGATTTAGAAAAGGAATTCATCCATGCAGAAACCAGAGCTTATTCATGAACTGGAATGGCAAGCGCGTTGTCAATTGGCGGCACTGTATCGCTTAGTGGCTTATTATAAAATGACCGACTTAATTGATACTCATATCAGTCTGCGTTTAAGTCATGAACCTGAGCATTTTCTGATTAATCGTTATGGTGTGACCTTTGACAAAATGACGGCTTCTGATTTGGTCAAAATTGATCATGAAGGAAAAATTATTGAAACTTATGATACAGGGAAGATGGTGAATGTTGCGGGCTTTGTGATTCATTCTGCCTTACATCATGCGCGTGCAAATATTAATTGTGTGATTCATACGCATACTGCAGATGGCGTGGCAGTTTCTGCACAAGAACATGGTTTATTGCCAATATCGCAACATGCGTTAAAGTTCTATCAGAACATTGCTTATCATGAATATGAGGGTATTGCCTTTTCAACTGAAGAGCGTGAAAGACTGGTACAAGATATGGGGCATTATCGCTGCATGATTTTACGCAATCACGGCTTGCTTGCGACTGGAGATAGTGTGGCACGGGCATTTCATGAAATTTACTTTTTAGAACGGGCTTGTCAAATTCAAGTAAAAGCGTTGTCGAGTGCTACATTGCATTATCCGAGTCCGAAGGTTTGTGAACATACGTTGCAGCAGTTTGAAAATCCGATGGCCGAGCCCATTATTCAAGCGGCTTGGCAGGCGGCCTTGTCTTTAATTGAAGATCAGCAGTCAGATTATTGTCGTTAATATAATTTTCTATCATTTAGCTTATAAAAAAATGGCGCTATGCTTTATGTGCAGAAGAATAGTCATGGCATGAGCAACGCGTTATCATGTTCGTAGTGGAATTATGAGATGAACTATGAAAATCGTTGCAGATGAAAATCTGGCATTTACTGAGTATTTTTTTACCGAATTTGGTGAAATAAAGCAAGCGGCAGGTCGAACATTGACCCATGAGGATGTCAAAGAAGCCGATGCATTATTGGTACGATCAGTGACTCAGGTAAATGCAGAATTAATTCAACAGACCGCACTCAAATTTGTCGGTAGTGCTACGATTGGAACAGATCATTTAGATATTACCGCTCTAGAAAAGCAGGGCATTGCTTGGTCAAATGCCGCAGGTTGTAATGCACAAGCGGTTGCTGAATATGTGATTACTGCATTGCTTTATGTTAAACCTGAATTGTTGAATGCAAATGAACAATTTACCTTGGGCATCGTTGGCTTAGGTAATGTCGGTTCACGTTTAGCCGTCATGGCAGAATTATTCGGTTGGAATGTCATTGGCTATGATCCATTTGTGCAATTTGATCAGGTGAAACAAGTTGAATTTGCAGAATTGTTAAAAAATGCAGATGCGATTAGTACCCATGTGCCATTGACCAAAGAGGGTGAACATCCAACCTATCATTTAATCAATGCTACTGCGCTTGCTGCTATGAAGCCTTCAGCGATTTTGATTAATTCCGCGCGTGGGCCAGTGGTCGAAGAAGCTGCCTTAATTGCCGATATTCAACAAACTCAGCGTAAAGTGGTCTTAGATGTTTTTGAACATGAGCCAGAGATTTCAGCAGCATTGTTGGATTTAATTTACGTGGTGACACCCCATATTGCAGGCTATAGCTTGGAAGGTAAAGCACGTGGCACACAGATGATCTATGAAGCATTCTGTCAAACTTTCAATCAACCGATAAATAAAGCTTTTGAAAGTCAGTTACCCGTCTGTGAGCAGTATTTTAATGGTGCTGACTTTAAGACGGTATTACAGCGTTATTTAAAAGATATTTATGATATCGCTCGTGATGATGCAAACTTACGTGCTTGCCTAAAAGACGGCAAGGTGGATCAAAAAGCCTTTGATTATTTACGTAAAACCTATCCTTTACGCCGTGAATGGGCTGCGCATGGAGGCCCTGCAGCATGAGTCAAATGAACTTTCAACCGAGTTGTGAACTCACTGCACTTCGTGCACGTGCCACGATGTATGCTCAAATTCGCCAGTTTTTTGCAGCACGTGATGTTCTTGAAGTGGAAACACCTGTACTTTCTCAAGCCGGTGTCACTGATGTACATTTAGCATCGGTACAGGCTCAGCGCCATGTGAATGGACAAAAGCAAACGCATTATTTGCAAACTTCACCTGAATTTGCCATGAAGCGTCTGTTGGCAAGTGGTAGTGGGCCAATTTACCAAATCTGTAAAGTTTTTCGTGATGATGAACATGGACGTAAACACAACAGTGAATTCACAATGTTGGAATGGTACCGTCCGGGTTTTAGCTTAAAAGACTTGATGTTCGAAGTGACGGACTTATTGAATGAAACTTTGAAACAACGCTTTGGTGAAGTTCGTCCGACTATTTTGAGCTATAAGCATGCCTTTATGGATCGTTTGGATTTAAATCCGTTACAAGCTTCTTTACAAGATCTGAAAGATTGCTGTCGTCGTGTGGGGCTAAGCTTAGATCTGGGTGAAGACCGTTTAGGCTATATCGATTTATTGTTTTCGCATTATGTTGAGCCGAGCCTCGGTTTTGATACGCCAGTGTTCCTTACAGATTTTCCACCTGAAATGGCTTCTTTGGCGAAAACCCGTGTGGACGAAGATGGTGAATTGGTTGCAGCACGATTTGAGCTCTATATCGAAGGTTTAGAGTTAGCGAATGCTTATGATGAACTGATTGATGCGGATGTTTTACGAAGTCGTTTTGAGGCAGATAATGCAGAGCGCGCTAAACTTGGGTTGCATGTGATGCCGATTGATGAATATTTGCTTGCTGCATTACCGCATATGAGCGAGTGTGCAGGTATAGCCTTAGGTATTGATCGATTGCTAATGGTGGCTATGAATCAGCTAAAGCTTGAAAAAGTCATTAGTTTTCCAGCAGCTGTGTCATAAGTGAACTGAATAGCTGCTGTCTATAAATGCTTATACATTTTAGACAGCAGCATAGCTTTCAAATTTAAAAAGACCTATCAACGTATAGATTGTGATTTAGCGATAATATGTCTAAATATTTATAAAAGATGCAATTTAATTACAGCAGAGTAGCTCAAATTTTATATAAATTATCAATGTCACAATAATAAAAAGAGTAATAAAGGCTATTTCAAGACCTTTATTTCTTTGAATTTTTTTATGATAGAAAACAATGCTGAGTGGGGAAAGAAAAAAGGAGACAATTATCGCCCACAGCCAGTTTAAATTTGGGCTTCTATCAATACTCCCGTCATTCTGTGTAGTCCAGTCTTGATGTGGATGAATAAAATCCATAGCAGCGCTCGCCAATAGAAAAATATTAATATAAAACATAACTCCCAAAACTATATAAAAAGGAATAGAGCTTATAAATGAACGCTTAATTATTAAGGAGCCTAAGGCTAACATTCCAAAAAATATCATGATGAGCTGTGGCAAACTTTTTAAAAGGGTTTGGGTAAAGCCCATCCCTACTAGGAGTCCGCAAAAGACAATAGCAATCATTATATTGGAAAGTTGTTTCTTCATTATTTTTATTCTTTCTACCAGTCTTAAATTGGGTTGAGTATCAGTATTTAATTTTCAGAGATGACACTAGATTATTTCAATTTTTCATTTATTTCAAAATACTTCGGCAGGCTTAACAGCAATGATGAAAGTCAATCCTCTCATTTCTGAGAGGATTTATTTTAAGCTGTAGGCGTGTTATGGCCGAGTTCATGCTTGAATTGTCCGATAGCTTCAATTCGTTTCTGAATCAACATTTCACCAATATCAGGGCCTTTCACATCTGAAGGTAAGTCAGAAGCCTTGATATTACGAACCACCTGCATGGCATCTAAAACGTATTGAGCTTGCGGATAGGCACGATCCTCTAAACCTAAGCGACCACGTGAATCACATTCACAGGCTTGTACAAAGGCCTCTACGCGTTCAGGACGGCGTAATACATCCATACGTTGTAACAGACGCCATAATGTTCCCGGTTTTAAACTCAGAGCTTGATGGCATTTTAAATGCTCTTTACACACTGAGATGGCCAATTGTTTGGTATTGGTGGGAACTCGCATACGGTCACAGATTTCGGTAACAGGTTTTACACCACGTTCTTCATGCATGATATGGCGCGGTAATTCATCCACTGGAGTGAGTGCTTTGCCTAAGTCGTGTACCAGTACAGCAAAACGAACATCCAAAGAATAATTTGCACGACAGGCTTGTTGTAGCGACATCATGGTATGAATGCCACAGTCTATTTCAGGATGATATTCAGGACGCTGTGGAATACCGTATAACGCATCAATTTCAGGGAACAAGACTTTTAAAGCGCCACAGGCTCTTAATACCTCAAAATATTCATCTGCGTGGTCTTCCATTAATGCACGAGACGTTTCCTTCCATACACGTTCAGGTGTAAGGGCTTCAAGCTCGCCAGATTTGGCAAGCTCTTGCATCAGTTCCAATGTTTCATCAGCCACTTTAAAACCTAAAGCTTTATAACGTGCCGCAAAACGTGCAATACGCAAAACCCTTAATGGATCTTCGACGAAGGCATCAGACACGTGGCGAAGGACACGCTGTTCTAGATCACGTTGACCGCCATAGGGGTCATAGACATTACCTGCATCATCCATCGCTATCGCATTGATCGTGAGGTCGCGTCGAATGAGATCTTGCTCGAGTGTGACATTGACGTCGGTATAAAATTCAAAGCCATGATACCCATGTCCAGACTTACGTTCTGTACGGGCTAAGGCATATTCGTCTTTGGTCTCTGGATGAAGAAAAACAGGGAAATCTTTACCCACAGGTTGATAACCTTGAGCAAGTAATTGTTCCGGCGTTGCACCGACAACGACATAATCTTTTTCGTGATAGGGGTGCCCGAGCAAGTGATCTCGAACTGCACCGCCTACTAAATAAACTTGCATGAAAAAACCTCTATTCTTAGAGCAATCATGCTACAGAACAGAGGTTTTCTCAAGTCACAAAGTGTGTTCAGGTCAACTAAATTAGAGTGCTAGTTTTTCGTTTTCTTGAATCTCTGCAACAGTCAATGCAGTCATATTCACTAAACGGCGAGTTGTCGCTGTTGGCGTTAAAATATGAACAGGTTTTGCAGCACCCAAAAGAATTGGGCCAATTGTCACGTTACTACCTGAAGTTGATTTCAACAAGTTGAACGAAATGTTCGCTGCATCCAGATTCGGCATAATCAGCAAGTTCGCAGAACCTTTAAAACGTGAGTTCGGGTATGCGAAATGACGAATATTTTCATCCAATGCAGCATCACCATGCATTTCACCTTCAACTTCAAGTTCAGGTGCAATTTCTGACAAAATATCATAAACCTTACGCATTTTTTGTGCGCTAGGATCATTTTGGTCAGAACCGAAACTTGAGTGAGAAAGCAATGCTACACGCGGCGTAATACCAAAACGGCGTACTTCTTCAGCCGCTAAAATAGTCATTTCAGCAAGCTGTTCAGCTGTTGGATTACGGTTAATGTAAGTATCGGCAATAAACAAGTTACGGTCTTCAAGCATCAATGCATTCAGCGTGAAGAAGTTATTACGGCCTACTTTTAGCCCAATCACATTGCTGACGAAGTCTAAGTGAATGTCATAGCTAGAATAAGTACCACACAGCATACCGTCAGCCACACCATGACGAACCAGCATTGCAGCGATCAGGGTAGAGCGACGACGTGCTTCACGCTGTGCGTATTCAGGTGTTACGCCTTTACGCTGCATGATGCTGTAGTAATCATCTGCAAACTTATCGTAATCAGGGTTTTTCTCTTGATCAACGATAGTGATGTTCACGCCGTCTTCAAGACGTAGACCTAATTTCTTGATGTTTGCTTCAATGACTGCTGGACGACCGACAAGAATTGGTTTTGCCAAACCTTCATCAACAGCAATTTGTACTGCGCGAAGTACACGTAAATCTTCACCTTCAGCATAGGCAATGCGTTTTGGATCAGTTTTTGCTTGCGCAAAAATTGGTTTCATCATGAATGCAGAGTTATAAACAAACTCAGACAAACGTTGACGATACGCAGAGAAGTCTTGAATTGGACGAGTTGCAACACCTGAATCCATCGCTGCTTGTGCAATTGCAGGTGCAATCTCAAGAATCAAACGTTGATCTAATGGGCGGGGAATGAGGTAATCACGACCAAATGAAGCAGATTTTTCACCATACGATGCAGCATCAGCTTCGACATGTGCCATGCGAGCAATCGCATGTACACAAGCAATCTTCATCTCTTCATTAATTGTGGTTGCACCAACATCTAGTGCGCCACGGAAGATATAAGGGAAGCAAAGCGCATTGTTCACTTGGTTTGGATAGTCTGAACGACCAGTTGCCATAATCACGTCTGGACGTGCTTCATGTGCATGTTCAGGAAGAATTTCAGGGTCTGGGTTAGCAAGGGCAAAGATAATCGGATCTTTCGCCATGACTTTAACCATTTCTTTGGTCAAAATACCTGCTGCAGAAAGACCAAGGAACATGTCCGCACCTTCCATTACATCAGCAAGCTGAGAGCCTTCGATGTCCTGAACGTATGCCTTTTTCGACTCATCCAAGCCTTCACGTTTAGTCGTCAATAAACCGCGTGAATCTGCCACAACGATGTTTTCTTTTTTCACGCCAAGTGCGCAAAGTAAGTTCAAACATGAAAGGGCAGCAGCACCTGCGCCAGAAGCGACAATTTTGATTTCTTCAATTTTTTTGCCATTGAGTTGAAGTGCATTCAGTAATGCAGAACCCACAATGATCGATGTACCGTGTTGGTCATCATGGAACACAGGAATATTCATGCGTTCACGAAGTTTTTGCTCGATGTAGAAACACTCTGGGGCCTTGATGTCTTCAAGGTTGATACCACCGAAAGTTGGTTCTAATGCTGCAACGATATCTACGATTTTGTCTGGATCGTTTTCAGCAATTTCAATGTCAAAAACATCAACACCAGCGAATTTTTTGAATAGAACGCCTTTACCTTCCATAACAGGTTTTGACGCTAAAGGACCAATGTTACCTAAGCCCAGTACGGCTGTACCGTTACTGACTACAGCAACAAGATTACCGCGCGCTGTGTAAAGTGCAGCAGTAGATGGGTCGCGTTCAATTTCTAAACAAGGTGCAGCGACACCTGGCGAGTATGCGAGGGCTAAATCGTGTTGGTTGACCAATTGTTTGCTTGGTGTAACGCTGATTTTCCCCGGAGTTGGAAATTCGTGATAATACAAAGCCTGCTGTTTTAAAGATTGATCGTCCATCTGTATCTCGATTGTGTTTTGTTTATCCAATATAAAGCTGCAATGCTTGCTTTATCCGCTTGAATATAACATTAGTTGCACAGTTGGGACAGTCGAAGTCGCGTCTTTTTCAGACAATCTTATAGCTCAGGCATAGTGACTTATATTAAGTAAGTATAAGCAGGCGAAGAGATATTATTTTCAAGGAACACGGTTGCCTCTTCTTGTGGCAGTGGCTTAGAGAAAAAATAGCCTTGAGCAATGTCACATTCTAAGTCTTGTAGATACTGTAACTGCTGTTCAGTTTCAATCCCTTCAGCGACTACCGTCATGCCCATCGCTTTACCCATGGCAATCATGGCACTAACGATGGCCAATTGTTTATTTTCACCAATTTTAGAGATAAAACTGCGGTCTATTTTTAAGATATCAATTGGAAAATCAGCTAGATAGGATAGAGAAGAATAGCCCGTACCAAAGTCATCAAGTGAAATATTGATTTTACGTTTTTTGATTTCATTCAACAGTTCACGTACTGAATCTAGATTTTCGACCAAAGAAGATTCGGTAATTTCCAGCTCCAGACTAGCACCATCAATTTGATTGGCATCAATCGCTTCATCGAGATCATTTAATAATTGTCCACGCCGCAGTTGCTGTGCAACAATATTGACGGATACACAAATATTTTGATAACCCAAATTATTCCAAAAACAAATTTGCTGCGCGGTTTTTTGCAGGACAAAACGCCCGATATCTGAAATTAAACTGGTTTGTTCTGCTAAAGGAATAAATAAGCCTGGTGGTATTAAGCCTTTTTCAGGATGATTCCAACGCACCAAGGCTTCAAAACCGTAAATATTTTTATCACGGAAATTAATCTTCGGTTGGTAATACACCACCAGCTCATTATTTTGAATGGCTTTACGCAAGTCGCGTTCCAAGAAGATACCTTGTTCTAATAATGCAGTATTTTCATTAGAATAATAACGTGTAGTATTGCCTCCCAAATTTTTGGCTTCGCTCAGCGCTTGTTCTGCACAGTTATTTAGATAATCTAGCTGACGGCCATGCTCAGGATAGAACGCGACGCCCATCGATAAAGTGATGACATGATCTTGGCCAAAAATATTAAATGGAATGCTAAAGGCTTTATTGATGCGTTCACAATGCTCTTGCACAGAAGGGCGGATGTGTGAAATTTCATACACAATCGCAAAATCATCGCCATTTAAGTGTGCGACAAACAGAGCTTCGGCATTGGTTAGACGTAAACGCTGTGCGACTTGGCGTAACAGCTCGTCACCACCATTGTTGCTGAGATATTCATTTAATGGACGGAAACGGTCGATGTTTAAACGAATGACAGCCAACTGTTTAATCGAATCTTGCTGTGAAACTAAATATTGATGCAGTTGATAGTTGTAATAAAAACGGTTCGGTAAATCCGTTAAGGTGTCATAGTTTTCTAAATAAGATAATCGTTGTTCTTGCAATTTACGTTCGGTTAAATCTGAGACAATTCCAATGTAATGGGTGACGCGGTTTTGATCATCAGTAATCGCATTAATATGCATCCACAGCGTCAGTTCTTTACCTGAAAGAAATTTTTCGTGCAATTCACCATCATACTCACCAATTTTCAGCACTTGTTTAATGATCGAGTAGTGCATACTACGTTGAATTGATTTGTAATTTGCAGTGATATCAAAAAGATGTTTACCAATAATTTGGTCGTAGTTAAAGCCGGTTAATTGTTCGTAAAACGGATTGACTTCGATATAGCACAGCTCTTCATTTAAAATGAAAATCCCTTCAGCAGCTTGTTCGAGTACACTGGCTGCAAGTTTTAAACGTTCCTGAGATGTCCGTTCTTGATGGATATCACGTCGAATACCGACCATGCGCAATGGCTTACGATTATTTGGATCGCGTTGAATGACCCGTCCAATATCATGTACCCAACTCCATTTTCCTTGACTGTTTTGAATCCGATAGGTGGCCTCATAACGGTCTTTAAATCCACGTAGATGTTGAATCATCGCTGATTTAAAATGAGGGATATCATCAGGATGGATCACATGTTGTAACTGTTGCTGATGCTCTTTCGAATGTCTAAGGGTTTTTTCTTGCTTATAGTTGGTGACAACGATTTTACGGTCTTTGATATTCCAATCCCAAGGACGTAAACCTGCAATTTCATGCGCAAGGACTAAATTGGCTTGTTGGTTTTCTAAATCCTTGTTCATTTGCTCAATGTCGAAGGTCCGCTCTTTAACTTTCTGTTCAAGGATTTGGTTACCCAGTTGTAGCTGTAATTCGATGTCTCGTGATTTGTTGACTTCATCTTGGAGCTGCTGACACAGTTCATCAGTCCATTTGACTTGTTGCTTGGCACTATCGACCAGTAGGTTATTTTTAGCATGTAAAGTCGATACACGACGATGAATTCGATATGACGTCATGGCGCACATTAGAATCACAATGAGCCCAAAATTAATACTCAAGCTAAATAAGTGATTTGAGCCATCTAAGAAAAAGAACTGTGCAATCAGATAGGGCACGATAGACGGGATAAAGGCTAAACAAAAATAATTAAGTTTTTGCGTCAAATAGGTCAAACCAAAGGTTTGCGTCACGATCAAGAGTAGGGCAGAGAGTGTCAGGGCTTGAATTGGTTCAAAGCTTTGATTGGTCGCAGGCAAATAATAAAAAATTAAAAAAATACCGCTCGCAATCAGTGTGCCGACAGAAAAACATTGAAATTGTAGCCAACGATGCGCAATCATCAGTGAGTATTGTTCGGGTTTAAAATAAACTGTGCTAATCAGCCAGCATAAACTGACAAAAACTTCTGTAAAAATAAACCAAATATTAAAATACAAAGATGGCGATTTATAAAAAATTTGATATATCGAAAAAATATATAAGCAAATAATCAGGATACTGACTAAAAAATAGCGGCTATGGCGAATCGTGTTCGCAATTTGAGCAGTATGATTGTACTGCTTGATATATTCATCTTGTTTATACGTCATGAATATAAAAACCCTGCCTTAACTAAATCTAGATCGTTGTATTTGTATTGTTCCTGAGAGTATTTGTTTATTCTTGGTAACAAATCATTTGTTTTTATTGACTCTAGGGTAATTGCGTTACAAATAAAAAGCAATATCAAGGATGCCATCATTGATGCTTTCAGATGAACTATCGAGTAAAAATTAAATAAATTTATAATTTAAAATTGAAAGTGCAACTACAGGTGCAGTTTCTGTGCGAAGGACACGTTCACCGATACACCAGTTCACGAAACCTTTCTCATTTGCTGCGCTGATCTCTACTTCGCTCAAGCCACCTTCAGGGCCAATCAGTAAGGCAACGTGCGGGTCAGCATCAGCTAATACATCAACTTCATCTTTATTGGGTGCGAGTACCAATTTTGTTGTCGGTAGGTCACTTTCCAACCATTTTTCAAGGGAAAGAGGCGGAAGTACTTTAGGAACAATGTTGAGTCCACACTGTTCGCAAGCAGCAATAGCGATGCCTTGCCAATGGTCAAGTTTCTTTTGATCACGATCGTACTTCAAACGCATCTCACAACGTTCTGAAGTGAGTAGTTGAATTTCAGAAACACCGAGTTCCACCGCTTTTTGAATCGCATAATCCATGCGGTCGCCTTTGCTCATCACTTGACCCAATAGTGCCGTAAAATGTGGTGTGCGATTGCTTGGATTGAATTGCAAAACTTGGACGGCAGCCGACTTTTTAGCGATTTCAACCAATTCAACATGGTATTCGCCACCTTGCCCATTGAACAAAGTGGCTGTTTCGCCCACTTGAGCACGTAAAACTTTTACCCAGTGATGAAACACTGTTTCCGTTAATTCAACAGTCGTATCAACAGTTAAATCAGCTTCAATATAAAAACGTGGCATTAAAGTTTTACTCTCAAAAAGGTCGAAATGTCTTATGCAAGACCGAGGTCTTTCACAAGTTGACGTGTAGGGTCAGTGGTGTTCATGGTGTAGAAGTGCAGGCTTGGCGCACCACCAGCAATCAGGCGTTCGCAAAGTTTTACAATCACTTCATGACCAAAGGCTTTGATTGACGCTGTATCGTCGCCATAAGTCGCAAGCTGTTTGCGAATCCAACGTGGAATTTCTGCACCTGTACCATCAGCAAAGCGAATTAAATTACTTGCATTGGTAATAGGCATGATGCCTGGAGCGACAGGAATGTTCACGCCTTCTTTTTGAATGCGCTCTACAAAGTAGAAGTATGCATCTGGGTTAAAGAAGAACTGTGTCAAAGCTGCGTTTGCGCCTGCATTGGCTTTGTCGCAGAAACGTTTGATGTCGAGATCAAAGCTGTCTGCTTGCGGGTGCATTTCTGGGTATGCTGCAACTTCAATTTTGAAATGATCACCAGTGTGCTCACGAATGAAACGTACCAAGTCCGTTGCATAAGGCAATTCGCCTAAGCCCACTTGACCAGACGGCAAGTCGCCGCGCAGCGCAACAATACGGTCAATGCCTTGCGATTTATACAAATCCAGCAATTCAGCAATACGTTCTTTGCTGTCACCAATACAAGACAGGTGAGGGGCAACCGGTGTGCCTTTACCGTTGAAATCATTCAATGTAGACAAAGTGCGTTCACGGGTAGAACCGCCTGCACCGTATGTTACTGAGAAAAATTCAGGATTTAATAATTGAAGTTCTTGGTGTACAACTTTAAGTTTTTCCGCGCCCGCATCAGTTTTGGTCGGGAAGAACTCAAAGGAAATAGGAATCTGTTTTGACATGTTCAAATCCTTTTTTACAAATACTTTTATTTAAAAAAATCCCCTCATCCTAACCTTCTCCCAGAGGGAGAAGGGACTTCCATTATGAAAGTAATAGTGATTTGGAGTTAACATCAAATTTGCTTTCACAATGAATAGTTCCCTCTCCTTTTAGGAGAGGGTTAGGGAGAGGTATTTATAAAACTTAGTATTTATAAGCCTCAGCTTTGAACGGGCCTTCAACTTGAACACCGAGGTAATCCGCTTGCTCTTGAGTCAAAGTCGTTAATACGCCACCGAAACCTGCAACCATTGCAGCAGCAACTTCTTCGTCTAATTTCTTAGGAATAAGTTCTACGCGGATCGCCGCTTGTTTTTGATCTTCCGGAAGATCAGCAAATTTTTCAGCGAACAAGTGCATTTGACCCAACACTTGGTTAGCAAAAGAACCATCCATAATACGTGAAGGGTGACCTGTTGCATTACCAAGGTTCACTAAGCGGCCTTCTGAAAGAAGAATAAGGTAATCATTTTCATTTTCTGAACGATACACTTGGTGAACTTGTGGCTTAACTTCAACCCACTTGTAACCGCGTAGGTAGTTTGTATCGATTTCAGTATCGAAGTGACCGATGTTACAAACTACAGCGCCAGCTTTTAATGAATCAAGCATTGCAGCGTCACATACGTGGTAGTTACCAGTTGTTGTTACGATCAAGTCAGTATTTTGAAGAAGATCAAGGTTGATGTCTTCTTTCTTACCCGTTTGAATGCCATTTTTATACGGAGCAACAACTTCGAAACCGTCCATGCATGCTTGCATTGCACAGATAGGGTCAACTTCAGTGACACGTACAATCATGCCTTCTTGACGAAGTGATTGAGCAGAACCTTTACCTACGTCACCATAACCGATTACAAGCGCACGACGACCAGATAAAAGCATATCTGTACCACGTTTGATGGCATCGTTTAGTGAGTGACGGCAGCCGTATTTATTGTCATTTTTAGACTTGGTTACAGAGTCATTTACGTTAATTGCTGGAACTTTTAAAGTACCGTCGCGGTGCATTTCGTAAAGACGTTGAACACCTGTAGTGGTTTCTTCTGTAATACCGTGGATTTTAGCAATCACTTCAGGATATTTTTCGTGAACAAGCGCAGTTAAGTCACCGCCATCATCCAGAATCATGTTGGCATCCCAAGGTGTACCGTTCACATTGATTTGCTGTTCAAGACACCACATGTATTCTTCTTCAGTTTCGCCTTTCCAAGCAAATACAGGAATACCTGCAGCAGCGATTGCAGCAGCAGCGTGGTCTTGAGTAGAGAAGATGTTGCAAGAAGTCCAACGAACTTCTGCGCCCAATTCAACTAGAGTTTCAATTAAAACTGCAGTTTGAATGGTCATGTGGATACAGCCAAGGATTTTCGCACCAGCAAGCGGTTTAGCCGCTGCATAGCGTTTGCGAAGACCCATTAGGGCTGGCATTTCTGCTTCTGCGAGTTTGATTTCTTTACGGCCGTAGTCAGCTAGTGAAATGTCGGCAACTTTGTAATCTGTAAATGAAGCATTAACCGCGTTCATCACGATCTCCTTAATAAAAACAATTGATCATTCAGTTCGCGGATGCCGTTGTTGATTGGAGCGAGTGTCCAACCGAATCGTCGAGCCTAGCGATCTTATATTTAGTGCCTATAAGAAAGTCGCAGCATCCCTCGACTAGGGCAGTATTGTACTTGGAAATAGAGTGAGTTCCAATCAAAAATTGGTTAATATGTAGATGAATAATCTGATAATAAAAAGATAATAACGTACATATCATGAATATATTAAAATTTAATATTTTCCTAGTTTTACTCGTATCTTCACAAGCTGTCTCAGCAAGGCGAGGCGACTTTTCACCACAAGATATTTTTTTTCTGCCTTTAATTTTGATTGGGGTTTTATCCTTATTTAAATTTTCAGGCTTTATTGAAAATTATACGAGAGGCTTAAATTTAACCCTTAGAGTAGTCATAAAAACAGTGAGTTTTATTATTTTGATTGGCATCATTGCCCTTATAATTATCGGGATAGGGCTAATTTCTGAGTATATTCCTGAAAAATGGTCGATGATATTCTAGTGCAATTTTAAATATAAAAAATTGGAAGCTAATAATGAAAAAATTAACTGCATTCATATGCTTGTGTTTTTCAGCACTAACATATGCCAACGATTCAACAGGCTATGTGGCAACAGGCGGTGTGCAATACCTGAAAAATAAAGATATTCAAATGTTCAGTGAAGACCTGTTTATTAGTAAAAAAATCATCAAGGTCGATTACCAGTTCAAAAATTTAAGCAATAAAGATGTGACTGAAACGGTCTTATTTCCGCTGCCAAAAGTTGAAAACTTCTTTGAATCTGATTTTGCCAATACAGAAAAGCTGCTCAAAAATTTTAAAGTTCAGGTGAATGGAAAAACGATTCAGCCAGAAATGCATGTGCGCACTTTTATTCAAAAAGATGAAAAAACAGCCCCGATTGATATGACGGAGAGTTTTAAGCAATGCGGGTTTACGGAAAAAGACATGCTGAATCCGTGGAGCAGGCAAGATGATGAATATGAAACTTTCGAGGAAAAACTCAGAAACTGTAAAAATGCAGCGCTGCAAAAAGTATTGCCCAAAGATCCGAATGAAACCATTTCATGGTCATCTCAGGTGATTTATAGCTGGAAGCAAACGTTTAAAGCCAATGCGCTCACACGTGTACAGCATCAATATGCACCGCTGGTGGGTGGCTCTGTGGCGTTATATCCAGATGAGTATAATCAACAATTTTGTATGGATAAAAACTTTAAGGCAGGACTCAGAAAGGCCAAATCACAGCATGCACCATTTCAAGCTTTGGGTTATATCTTAAAAACAGGTGCCAATTGGGCAAAACCTATTCAAGATTTTAAACTGACTATCGAGCGTGATGCAGGAGAGCTGGTTTCTTTTTGCTGGGCAGGAAAAGTGAAGAAAATCAGCGCTACGCAGTTTCAAATGGTTGAAAAGAATTTTGTACCTAAACAAGATTTGGACATTATTTTTGTACATGTGAAATCAGGTCTGGATTAAAACTTGCAGGCAAAACCACTTTGATTTGTTTATCATCGTCCATAAGCAATTTTGAGTTTTGATATATGTCGATGGAAATACCTGATGAGTTGGCAAATTTAGAAGCCAATGGTGGCATTTATGCGGTGTGGATGTTGCTGCAGCACTTAGGTATAGATGCAGATATTCAGCAGCTCATCGAAGTTTGCGCTTATGAAGCTGACCATGGCACAACAACCATTGGTTTAGCCGTTGGACTGAAAAAATTTGGTTTTCAAGTAAAGTTTTACACAGAGCATGATCCTGAGCTGCAAGACAGTGAAAAACGCAGCTATACGGAAGCAGACCAATTGGAACTGCCTGTATTACCCGCAATTGGCTATGCACAAATTCAGCAGGCTTTTGAACAAAATCAGTTTGTGATTGTGTATTACGACACCCTAGAGGGCGTGGGGAATCATTCCTTGGTGTATGACATTGACGAAACTGAAATCAGTTTCTTTGACAGCTTTGATGCCATGCCATCAGATGTATTTGAACAGCAGCGTGGAGCAGAAGGCATTTGCCGACAAGTGATTACTGTAGATGTAAATGACTATGTGGCGAGCTGAGCCATTTTGTTAAAAGCAAAAAGCCCATCATGAGATGGGCTTTATTTTTTAGAAAAAAATTGGATTACTGCTCAGCCACATCGGCTTTTTCATTCCAAAAATCTGCTTTTTCTTCATCAGCGTCGATGCCTAAGCCATTGGCATAAATAAAGGCTAAGTCACGCATGGCCTGAACTTCACCTAATTTTGCAGATTGTTCAACCAGTTCAATGGATTTAGCGACATCTTTTTCCACCACATCGCCGCGACGGTAAAAATTGGCCAATTCTAAAATTGCAGCAGGATGGTCATGTTTTGACGCTTGTTCTAACCAGCGGTGCGCATGCTCAAAATAGGTTTTAGATTCTTCAGGATCTTCTTCGAGCATGTCTTTGGCATAGACTGCATAGCCTTCACCCAGCCAATACATTGCTTCTACATGACCTAACTGAGCTGCTTTGAGTGCCCATTCTTCAGCAAGTTCAACATGCTCATCATTTTCACTTTGCATATAAATTTCAGCCAGTTCAAATTGAGCATCTTTATTGCCTGCCATAGCGCGGTTATATAAAGCAGGAGAGATTGAAAGTTCAGACATGTGTAATCCAAAAGAGCAGAATAGGCATAGCCTAATCGGTTGGCATGAAAAAAGCCAATCCGAAGATTGGCTTTCAATGTTTAGAGAATGTCGTCTAAAGAATTAAATTTTAAGAAACACTG
Organism: Acinetobacter amyesii; assembly: GCF_023499985.1. Taxonomy (NCBI): domain Bacteria; kingdom Pseudomonadati; phylum Pseudomonadota; class Gammaproteobacteria; order Moraxellales; family Moraxellaceae; genus Acinetobacter; species Acinetobacter amyesii. The sequence goes on from NZ_JAMCOU010000010.1 coordinate 30,295, forward strand.
CTGACAATACAAAGATGACAACTAATGCACCAATAATTTTCCAAAAATATTCAGCGATATAACTAATACATAGCCCGACAAATAAAGCCGCAATAGTCAGCGCGCCAAACCAATAACTGATGTTATTGCTCGGCGTTCCAAGAGAGAGGCAAATTATCAAGGCGATAATCAATAGCGCCCAGCCGACTAACGTGGCTAAGCGTGTTTGGCCCACACTTAACTCTTTGCTGTAGAACTGCTTTTGATGTTTAGACATGCTGCATGCCAAGGCAAAAAAACCTAAGCTACTCAGTGCCCAAATCAGGAGAAAGAACATCATGCTTCAGCCTCCTTTGTGGCACGCGCTTTTTTAACAGGCAGTCCTTGATGCTTTTTCACTTTGTAAAATGAGTAGGCAAACAAGATAGCCAAAAGCCACATTGCAAGATCAAGGGATGCAATCATCCATTGGCCATTTGCCATGGTATTCCAAAGCGGTTGACCACCAGTCATGAAGTTTACAATCGGCAGTAAGGCAAAAATTGCTGTGGCAAAAGCTAAAAGTTCTAGCCACGCTTGATGGTGCGTACGGAAAATCGCATAAACGAGCGTCAGTAGCCAAACAATAAAGAAACTACGAATTTCTAATTCCGAACGGTTTTCAAGCTGTGCGGGAATAAAACGGTTGGCATAGAAAAATGCTGCGCAGGCAATGGGTAAACCAATAATCGCTGCAATATTGGTCACTTCAACCGTGCGGTAGCCAAATGCTTTAAAGCCTTGTTTTTGCTGTTGTGGCGCACGTTTTACACACCACAGAATGAGACCTGTAGCGACCATCAGGGTGCCTACAATCCCTGAAATAAACAGCAGCCAACGTAGTGCTAAATCTACACCGCGTGCTTCATGTAGCGTAGTGACTACATTGTAAATACCCATCGGTACAGAAGGGTGCTTTAACTTGGCACTTTCGTCAGTTAAGTCTTTGCCTGTTACGCCATCAAATTGTTTGCTTGCATAGACATTTCGATACGCGACACTTTCACCATGTAAGGCACGTAGTTCAATTTTAGCTTGGTCTGTATTCGGTGCAATGATGCTAACGGTACTAATCGGATTAGTTTTCCATTCAGTCTGAACCGCAGTCACGATCGGCGCTAAGTTGGTCAACGGCGCAGCAACGATAGGTTGTTCTTGACGTTTAGAGCGACGATCTCCTCGACCTTCACCACGGCCCTCAGCACGATTTTCGCCTTGGTTTTGTGCAGAATTGGCACGGGCTTGCTGTGGGCGTTCGCCACGTTCTTCGCGTCCTTGAGCAGATTCACGTCCTTCAGGTTTATTTTCTTGAACCAAGGCACGATTTTGTTCTTGTAAAAATTGTCCCCGGTTTTCATAAATACGTTCAATCCCCCAAGGCATGATCGTAAATAACAGCAGCAACAGGCCACTAAAGGTGATCATGATGTGGAAGGGAAGCGCAAATACTGCGGTTGCATTATGTGCATCGAGCCAAGAACGTTGTCCTTTACCTGAACGGAAGGTAAAGAAATCTTTAAAGATTTTTTTATGAGTAATCACACCACTAATGATGGCAACTAACATTAACAGTGTGGCTATCCCGACAAACCATCGTGTCCACATACGTGGCATGCCATATAGTTCGAAATGGAAACGATAGAGAAAATTACCACCACGCGTATCGCGCGGCTCAAGCACTTCACCTGTAGCACTATCAATGTAGATTTGTTTACCACCACGGCGTGCGCGAGGGTCTTCACCTTGTTCACGAACGGTAATTAATGTGGCATTTTGACGCGTATTCGGCAGCAAAATATTCCAAGCACCTGCATTTGGATGATTTTGCTGTAAATAATTCAGTGCGACTTCAGTTTGTTGGACTTGTGAACTGGCTGGAACAGATTGATGCAGCTCAGGTGTCATCCAAACATTGATTTCATTTTTAAAGAAGCTCAGGGTTCCGGTCAGGAAAATAGCATACAGCAACCAACCTAAGATTAGGCTAGCCCATGTATGCAGCCAAGACATGGACTGGCGAGGTCCCTCTACTTTTGCATCAACACGCATTTTAGCTTCCCATCATCATGTAAATGGCATACAAACACACCGCAGGGATCACAATGCCTAAAGTTGCTTTGAGGGTTTTATTCACCATAAAGACCCAAATAAATGCACAGCTCCACAGGATAAATGCAATTAAAGTTGCACTCATGGCTGCACTTCCACGGTCTTCGCTAAATACATCTGCGATTACGATGGCAGATAGCATCGCGACAACATATCCGCCCACTAAAGCGAGGGCAAAGCGATAGAAAATCATCAAGCGATAGGTCAATAGAGAAGGAGTATCTTTACGCGTTTTAGGCAGCGCAGATGTGAGGGGTGTCACAAGTGCCTCAGGTGGTGAGCTATTCATAAAATACTTAAGCGCTTGGAAATTGTATTAAAGTTAATCTAAATGATAACAATTATTATTAATAATTAGAATAATGTATTCACAAAATTATTGATTTTTCAGCATGCTGAGTGGAAATTGATTTAAAAAGAGGGGAATTAAAGGCGAAAAAATAGCGACCGAAGTCGCTATTTTAGAATGCAAGAATGCTTAATTGTCTACATTATTGCTCTTGTTGAATGCCTGCAACCAACCAGTCTTGATCAGAACCCGCAGGTTTAACAAAATGCCATACTTCAGCAAATGGCTGTGGCAGGCTATTTAAGTCTTCACTTACCGTACCTGTAAAACGCACACTTACAACGTATTGACCATTTTCGTTAGCAGAATCGACCACCATAGCATTTAAGTTAGAAAACTCAGCAACGTCTTCATCTTTATTCGCCATAATGTCGTTATACATAGACTGGTAAAGATCAGGCGTTAAGTAACGCTGAATTTCAGAAATGTTGCTTGCCGTATTCATCGATTGAATGTGGTTAAAACGCTGACGTGCAACACGTAAAAATGTTGCTGGTTCTGTACCATCAGGCAATTGATTGCCGCTGTTGGTATAGGCAGCACCAAAAGGCGCATTCGTTGCAGCAGCTGCACCAAATGGAGCATTTGAAGCTGCTGAATTACCGCCTACAGAATTACCAAAAATATTCGTATTGTCATTACCTGCACGAGGTGCGGCATTTTGCTGGCCAAACGGTGCATTGTTTGCACCGCTGTTTGGCGCATATGGGTTGTTAGCGGCTAGTTTTTTTTTTGCGCCCATCTTACGGAAAATGAAGAAGGCAACAGCTGCGGCAAGTAAAATCCAGATCCAGCCTGGTATACCACCTTTCTCTTCCTGCTGTTGAGCTTGCGCTTCAGAAGCTGCTTGACCGTTATTGTCATCGGCCATCGCATTTGCAGCGACTGCACCAATTGCAGCACCAGCCACACCTGCAGCAACCATTCCGCCCACATTCGAGCCAGATTTTGCTGGAGCGCCAGCAGTTGCAGGCTGTTGAACAGGAGCAGATTGACGAGGTTGCTGATAAGACTGAGTTGGAGCAGCTTGACGGCTCATACCATGGCTTTTACCACCACCGGCACGTTTCGCTTCTGCAATCGGCGTTACCAAAAGGGCTGCTGTTAAAAGAGCAGTCATCAAACCACGCTGTCGAACTTCCATCAAATTTTCCTATATCTATATAAATTTAAAATAGCCATCTAGTTATGCCGCCATTTGTACTGAATTTCAATAGAACATCGGTAAAAAATTGAAAATTCATTCAAAATAAACGATTCAACGTGACTAAGACTCATCGGTAAGTGTAATTGCCTGACTCAACGCCTCATGTAAACGTGCGACAGAAATAATTTCTACACCTGAAATCGGTTTTTGCGGTGCATTCCCACGCGGTAAAATAATGGTTTTAAAACCATGCTTAATGGCTTCTTTGAGTCGTTCTTGTCCATTGGGTACAGGGCGGATTTCGCCTGAAAGGCCGACTTCACCAAATACTGCCAAATGCTGTGGCAGGGCTTTAGCTCTTAAGCTAGAGGCGCAGGCTAAAAGTACCGCAAGGTCAGAACCGGTTTCAGTGATTTTTAAACCACCGACGACATTGACATAAACATCTTGTCCTGCAGTTTGTACGCCACCATGACGGTGCATAACGGCTAAAAGCATGTTTAAACGGTTTTGTTCTAAACCTAAGGCCACGCGTCGAGGTTGTCCGTGCGCATCATCTACCAAAGCCTGAACTTCAACCAAAAGTGGACGTGTACCTTCACGGCTAATCATGACGATAGAGCCCGGAATGGCTTCATCATAACGACTCAGGAAAATGGCGGAAGGGTTTGATACCTCGCGCAGTCCTTTATCAGTCATGCCAAATACACCAAGCTCGTTGACCGCACCAAAACGGTTTTTCACCGCACGAATCATACGGAAGCGCGAGTCAGACTGACCTTCAAAATACAAAACACAATCGACCATGTGCTCAAGCACGCGAGGGCCTGCCAAAGAACCTTCTTTCGTTACGTGACCGACAATAAACAGCGCAGTGCCACTATTTTTGGCAAAGCGAGTCAGGAGTGCAGCCGATTCGCGAATTTGGGAAACACCGCCCGGCGCAGACTGGAGTGTCTCGGTGTATAGGGTTTGAATCGAATCTAAAATGGCAACGGCAGGGCGTTCATGTGCCAAAACTTCACAAATACGCTCGACACAGGTTTCGGCCATGACTTTGAGTTGATCGGTCGGCAAATCTAAGCGCTGGGCACGTAGAGCCACTTGAGACAAAGATTCCTCACCAGTGACGTATAAGGCAGAACTTTTACTCGCCGCCATATAGGTTGCGGTTTGTAGCAAAATAGTGGATTTACCAATGCCGGGGTCACCACCAATCAGCACAACTGAACCTGTGACCAGTCCACCACCGAGCACACGGTCAAATTCACCAATACCTGTTGCCATTCGAGTTTCATGCGAAACGGAAACTTGATTTAAGGTAGTCACAGCAGCTGCTTGACCTGCATAGCCACCGCCCATTTTAGGCTGCGCACGGTGTGTAACAGCGGGTGCAATACTGACTTCGACTAATGAATTCCATTCACCACATTCGGTACATTGACCGGCCCATTTGGGATGATCAGCACCACATTGTTCACATCGATAGACACTTTTTGCTTTCGCCATAATATTTACTGTGCACAAACTTAAATTGAGTCACAGCATAGCGGTGAATACATCGAAAAACCAAGTTTTTATCGCATGAAATGACTGATGAAGGTCAATTGATGTCGTTTTATTTTCAATAGCTGCACTTTTACATAGTAAGCACTTTATAATAGCGCATTATATTTTTTGAAATGAGTCACCACATGACTGAACTATTACGACATATCGATGCCATCGCACGTGAAAAAAATCGTGATGTGTTATTTGTGCATTTTGAAGAATATGATCATCAACATCCTGAAAAAAATACGGTGCGTAATGATGTTATGCACTGGTTTGATCTGCAAAATATCGACTATTTCCCTTGTATGGGGCTAGAAGGTGAGTCTTTAATCGATAGCTATACAGGTGATTTATACCTCGACGTGCCTTTCGATGAAAGCAGCCCTGCATATAAAACCCTCAGTGAATACCTTGAAGATGAACAAGGGAACATGAAAATTCAGGGGGTATTGTTCTTTTCTTTATCTTTGGAAATTGCCCTAGAAATCGAAGCTGATCTGATGGAAGCCAGTGCTGTAGATTCTGAATATGCTGAAAATGAGTTTGGTGACCAATTTGGTGAAGGCTTTATTGAAGATGCTGAATTAGATCCAAAAGATGAAGCGGCCAATGAAAGCAAGACGAAAAACGACAAATTTGATGATGGTCAAATTGGCACGATTCAATAAGTAAATATTGATTTTCAGTCCGAATAAAAAAGCCACGTGAATTCACGTGGCTTTTTGTTTAGCAGGGGATTAGTACAATTCACCTGATTTACGACGTTCAATAAAATCTTTCGATTCTTTTACAATGATGCCTGAGAGCAATAACAGTGCAATACAGTTTGGTGCAGCCATCAAACCGTTAAAGGTATCGGCAAATAACCAAACGAGATCAAGTGTTACGACACAGCCAACAAAGACTGATGCGATGTAAATTAAGCGATAAATCAGTACTGACTTTTCACCTAAGAGGTATGTACAGCATTTTTCACCATAATAGCTCCAACCCAGAATGGTTGAATAAGCGAAGAAAATAATACCGAAAGTCACGACCCAACCACCGAAGCCGGGAAGTAGTTTGTCAAAAACACTAATCGTCAGTACGGCACCCGTTTGATCACCAAAGCTTTGTCCTGCCATGATGAAACCCATCACAAGTACGATACCTGTAATTGAGCAAACAATGATGGTGTCTAAGAACGTACCTGTCATAGAGACAAGACCTTGACGTGCTGGATGGTCAGTTTTTGCAGCCGCAGCGGCAATAGGTGCTGAGCCCATACCTGCTTCATTAGAGAATACACCACGTGCCACACCATAACGAATCGCAGCACCAATCGCACCACCCGCAGCAGCTTCGCCCGTAAATGCATAGCTAAAGATCATTTTTAGTGCAGGGATCACCAATTCAAGGTTGGTGAAAATAATGATTAAGCCACCCAATACATAACCTACCGCCATAATTGGAACAATAAATGAAGAGGCTTTAGAAATGGATTTGATGCCGCCTAAAATAACGAGGGCAGAGAATATGGTGATGACGATTGCAGTGGTGAGTGTGCTGATCCCTAAGCTGTTTTGCACAGCAAGCGCGACAGTATTGGACTGTACTGAGCTACCAATACCAAAGGATGCCAAAGTACCAAATAGGGCAAATACCACTGCCAACCATTTCCACTTAGGCCCAAGTCCACGTTCGATGTAATACATCGGACCACCGTTCATTTCGCCATTTTCATTTTTATGACGAAACTTTACAGCGAGTACACCTTCAGCATATTTGGTTGCCATACCAAAGAGCGCGGTTATCCACATCCAAAACACTGCGCCCGGACCACCGAGCACACAAGCGGTGGCTACACCGGCAATATTACCTGTACCAATGGTGGCAGAAAGTGCGGTCATAAGTGAGGCGAAATGAGAAATATCGCCATCATGTTGATCTGCTTTAGGATGCTTGCCAAAGACTTGTTTGAATGCGAAAGGCAACATGCGAAATTGCCAGAAAAGTAGTCGGAAGGTGAGGAATACACCTGTTCCGACAATGAGGACCAACATGTACGGGCCCCAGACCCATCCACTGAGTGTTTCCATGATATTTTGAATTTCTTGCATAGTATCTTCTTCTTATCGGCCCTGAGTGAGTGAATGCTACATTTTTGATATCTGTAGCAATTGATATGCCATTGTTAGAAACTTCCATGATATTTGGCATAATTTTTTTATCGTTGGTAAAATATTTTTTGCATAAAATTTAAGTTATTACAAGTAAATTGTTGTTTTATTGGTCGCTTTAAAATGTGAACTGGCGCTAAGATTTTTATATATAAGAAAAATAAATTAACTTTGTCACTTAATCCGAAAATATAGATGATGAAAAATAATTTTGTATTTTCTGAAATTTTTACGTTAATTTGTCGCAATTGGAACGCGAAGTTGAATTAAATAATGTCAAATGAAATTCATGGATCGCACGCTGATAGCGGCGATTTGAAACGAAGCTTGTCCAACCGACACCTGCAATTGATTGCGATTGGTGGTGCGATTGGTACAGGTTTATTTATGGGGTCAGGAAAGACCATCAGTTTAGCTGGTCCGTCCATCCTTATTATCTATATGATTATTGGTTTTATGGTTTTCCTCGTCATGCGTGCATTAGGCGAGTTATTACTATCAAATCTTGAATATAAATCTTTTATCGATTTTGCAACCGACTTAATCGGCCCGTGGGCAGGCTATTTTGTGGGTTGGACCTATTGGCTGTGCTGGATCACTATAGGGATTGCTGATTTATCGGCCATCATTTATTACCTGCAATTCTTTAATGGAGGTAACCCGTTCTCGCCCGAAGAAGGAGTGATGATCAGTGTTGCCGCCATTGTATTTATAATGGGTTTAAACCTTGTTACGGTTAAACTTTTTGGTGAATTAGAGTTCTGGTTTGCACTGATTAAGATTATTGCAATCGTGGTGCTTATTGGTGTTGGTCTTTGGATGATCTTTACCGGTTTTACCTCATCGACAGGTGAAATCGCATCATTCACACATTTATGGTCACATGGTGGTTTATTCCCAACAGGTGTTACCGGCTTCTTGGCAGGTTTCCAGATTGCTATTTTTGCCTTTGTCGGCGTAGAACTCGTTGGTACTACGGCAGCAGAAACCAAAGATCCAGAACACAACTTGCCTAAAGCTGTGAACTCGATTCCGATTCGTATCATTATTTTCTATGTGCTTGCACTTGTGATTGTGATGTCTGTTACGCCATGGAATGCCATTGACCCAAGCATTTCACCATTCGTGAACTTGTTTAGCCAAGCCGGTATTGCTGCTGCTGCGATTATTATGAACTTGGTGGTGTTGTCATCAGTTATGTCATCGATGAATAGTGGTGTGTTCTCGACTTCACGTATGTTGTTTGGTTTATCTCGTGAAGAGCAAGGTCCAAAAGCTTTTGGTCGTCTAAACTCACGTGCAGTTCCTGCAAATGCGTTGTATTTCTCGGCAGTTTGTTTACTGTTGGGTGCGGCATTACAGTATTTCGTACCGAACACGGTTGAAGCCTTCACTTTAGCAACTACACTGTCGACGATTTTATTTATCTGCGTATGGCTCATGATTATCTGGAGTTATATCGTTTACTATAAAACTCGTCCTGAGTTGCATGCGAAATCAACCTTTAAATTACCAGGTGGCTTATATACTTGCTGGCTTGTGATTATCTTCTTCATCGGCATGATTTATGTTTTGTCATTAGAAGCAGATACCATGAAAGCGCTCATGGTTAGCCCAATTTGGTTCATCATTTTGATTATTGGTTATTTCGGTTTTTATAAGAAAAAGCACCATTAATTTACATTTTTGAAATGATGTAAAAACATAAAAAGCTGCTCCTGAGGGGGCAGCTTTTTTATTTGAATATGGAATTAATTTACACTAATACACAGTATTCATTAGTGCTAATAGAAGTATAAAACAGCATTCAAATTGATAAGCTATTTCAGTGAAATCAATAGCCTGATCGGTATAGAAAAATACACAAATGTGGTTTGAAAACAGCACCATCAAATTTTGCTTAAATTTAGTGCAGAATGGCAAAAAGCTCACTTGGAATTACAGGGCTTTTCTTTTATCCGCGGGTTGATCACGTTATACTCGGAAAAATCTTTTCATTAGGTACGTTTATGTATCGTTTTATGAATTATAAAATTATTGTATTAGCAAGTGCTGTGCTGCTGACCGCTTGTGGTCAGTCTGGTGCATTGCATTTACCTTCAGATGCAAATGCAGATAAGCGCGCAAAATATCTGATTTATCCAGATACGCCTGCACAGCAAAAGCAGGAAAAACAAGCGGCTCCTGTTGCAACTGAATCGGAATCTTCAAATTCTAACCCTACACCTTAATGCTTTTATAGAAAGGATACTTTCATGAGTTTCACCCGTACGAATGGGGTATTGCATGCAGAGCAATGTTCTTTACAACAGCTTGCACAGCAATATGGCACACCGCTTTATGTTTATTCAAAAGCTACTTTTGAAAAGCATTATTCAGATATGGACCGTGCATTTAGCTTTATCGACCATCAAATTTGTTTTGCGGTAAAGTCAAACTCTAATCTTGCGGTGTTAAACGTACTTGCCAAGCAGGGCGCTGGTTTTGATATCGTGACGGGTGGTGAACTCGCACGTGTGTTAAAAGCCGGTGGTGAAGCTTCTAAAATTGTATTCTCAGGTTTGGGTAAAACTGAAGCCGATATCCAAAAAGCATTGGACGTGGGTATTGCATGTTTTAACGTTGAATCTCATGCAGAGCTAGATCGAATCCAAAAAGTTGCTGCGGCAATGGGTAAGAAAGCACCGATTTCATTGCGTGTAAATCCAGATGTGGATGCTAAAACCCATCCTTATATCTCTACGGGTTTAAAAGAAAATAAATTCGGCATTCCTTCAGACAGTGTTTTTGAAACTTATGCTTATGCGGCATCATTGCCAAATCTTGAGATTATCGGGATTGATTGTCATATCGGCTCACAGTTGACTGAAACTCAGCCTTTTGTTGATGCACTTGATCGTGTCATTGTGATGATCAATCAACTGAAAGAGATGGGTATTCATCTAAAACACATCGATATTGGTGGTGGTTTAGGCGTAACGTACAAAGACGAAGTTCCGCCAACCGTTGAAGAATATGCTCAGGCAATGCGTCCGGCATTAGAAAAATTAGGCCTTAAGGTATATATGGAGCCGGGGCGTAGTATTTCTGCAAATGCAGGGGTGTTGTTAACTAAAGTTGATTTGCTCAAACCGACCAATCATCGTAATTTTGCGATTATTGATGCTGCAATGAATGACTTAATCCGTCCCGCTTTATATGAAGCATGGATGGATATTCAGGAAGTAACGCCTCGTACAGATACAGAAAAGAAAGACTGGGATGTGGTTGGCGCGATTTGCGAAACCGGCGATTTCCTAGGAAAGCAACGTCAGTTGGCGATTCAAGAAAATGACGTGCTTGCAGTATTGGGGGCGGGTGCTTATGGTTTTGTCATGAGTTCAAACTACAACAGCCGCGGACGTGCTGCTGAAGTAATGGTTGATGGTGATCAGTCTCATTTGATTCGTGAGCGTGAAACCATCGAATCATTGTGGGAACGTGAGCGTTTATTGCCTTAAGGAGAAATTCGAGATGTTATTAGAATTTACCAAAATGCATGGCCTTGGCAATGACTTTATGGTGGTCGATCTAATTAGCCAACGGGCTTATTTAGATACAGTGACGATTCAGCGTTTGGCCGACCGTCATTTTGGTATTGGTTTTGATCAGCTTTTGATTGTAGAACCGCCTGATTTACCCAATGTTGATTTTAAATATCGTATTTTTAATGCGGATGGTTCGGAAGTTGAACAATGTGGTAATGGTGTACGTTGTTTTGCGCGCTTTGTGCATGAACGTAAGTTGACCAGCAAAACCAAAATCAAAGTACAAACCAAGTCAGGTATCGTAGAGCCTGAATTAGGTGCGAATGGTTGGGTGCGCGTTAATATGGGTTATCCACGCTTTTTGCCGCATGAAATTCCATTTATTGCGGAAGAGCCTGAAAACTTATACGACATTGCATTAGCGAATAATGAACAACTCACCATTGATGTGGTGAGTATGGGTAATCCGCATGCAGTGACGATCGTTCCTAACGTTATTACTGCAGACGTCGCTAAAATTGGTCCACAAGTCGAATCGCATGAGCGTTTTCCACAGCGAGTAAATGCTGGCTTTATGCAAATCGTGGATGAGAAACATGCACGCTTACGTGTATTTGAACGTGGTGTCGGTGAAACGATGGCCTGTGGTACAGGTGCTTGTGCAGCGGCAGTATCAGGTATGCGTCGTGGTTTATTAGCCAATTCGGTCGAAATAGAGTTGGCAGGTGGTAAGCTGCAAATTGAGTGGCAAGAAGGTGGTGTAGTCTGGATGACCGGACCAACCGCAACAGTTTACGAAGGACGCTTAGATTTAAGTTACTTCCAAGGTTAAACTCCAAGCCCTGATTCATTCAGGGCTTTTTTCATAAAATAAAAAGTGAATAAAAAATTATAATTCAATGGGATTGGAATCAACATGGAACAAATAAACGAAGAAATAAAAGAAGAAATCTTAGAACAACTTTTTCATAAAGCCTTACATGAACCCGCGTATCGACCCGAATTTTTAGCTCAGTTATTAGCAGCCAATGTGTATTGTGTGGGAACAACAGGAGCGGATTCACGCATTGCCGAAGATTTGATTTTGGATGAAGGTGACAGTGTTTAATTGAAATCATGGGAAGATGAGACTTATGATTGCGTCATCCCATTTTTTACGTCCCTGGAAAAAATGCGGTTGGCAATATCTGAAGAGGAGTCGTATATCCAGCTACCAACCAAGGCATTATTTGAAATGACCATTGGGGCAAGGCTTGTATTGAATCCACAATCACCTGATGCGACGAAGGACTTTGTACCAGAAGAAATTCAACATTTGCTGAACGGGCAGTATATTCAGCCCTCAGAAAACTATGAAGTTAGGGAAGATACGGAAGTTTTAATTGGTCAGCCGGCGGAATATCCGCAGTTTATGATTGATCAATTAAGTATTTTTTTCGGCACAGAGCGCGTGGTAAAAGCTGCTTATTTGGCGCAAATGCTGAATAAGGCTCGAGATGATTCACCAACTTTACTCATCGGACTAGATTTAGAAGCAGGATTATCTGAACAACAAATTCAAGATTTACACAGTAAAATTGGTCGTATCACACAGGACAGTTTAAAAGAGCAATGCCCAGTGGATTTAATCCATGTCAATCCACACAGTGTGGATGGTGTAGAAGGGTATTTGCTTAATGAAACGCAAGCTTTTTACCAACGTGTTGATGGTAAGCCTAAGGGGTTCTTTGCTAGACTCTTTTCATAAAACAGATATGTAAAATCGCTTTAGTGAACGTACTGCAACGCTTAAGCACATGTTGAAATGGGAGAAGACAGATGACGATGGATCAGAGTCAACTACTGACTATGTGGTTGAAGGAACGTGAAATTCAAAATCAGTCTAAACATACATTGCAAGCGTATGAGCGTGATGTCAGTGATTTTCTCCAATTTTGTACAATACGCAACTTGCCACTGCATGATGTCGAAAAGTCAGATCTGCGTGAATTTGTTGCTCATAAAGTGGAACAGTTTCAGCTCAATCCAAGTAGTTTGCAGCGCATGTTATCTTCAATACGCCAATTTATGAAATGGGCAGAACAAGGGGGTTATCTCAATTTTAATCCTGCAGATGATTTTCAGCTCAAACGCCAATCACGTCCTTTACCAGGATTGGTCGATATTGAAACCATTAAACAAATCATGGAACAGCCCGAGCCGGAAAGTGAAACTCAACGGCAACTTTGGATACGTGATAAAGCGATTTTGGAGTTGCTCTATTCAAGTGGTTTACGTTTGGCAGAAGTGCAGGGCTTAACCATTCGAGATATTGATTTTAATCGCCAACTGTTACGTATTACGGGTAAAGGGAATAAAACGCGCATTGTACCTTTTGGTTCTAAAGCCAAAGAGGCTGTGATGCATTGGTTGCAATTATATCCTGCATGGCATGGTGATTTTGTCCCAGAAGCCCAAGTTTTTATCACTCAAAAAGGTAATCCACTGGGGGTAAGACAAATAGAAAATCGAGTTAAATTTCAAGCTCGACGTGCAGGTGTAAATGTCGATTTACATCCGCATTTATTACGACATTGCTTCGCTAGCCATATGTTGTCCAATAGCGGTGACTTGCGTGCTGTACAAGAAATGTTGGGGCATAGTAATTTAACCACTACACAAATTTATACCCATGTGGATTTTGATCGATTGGCACAAGTTTATGATCAGGCCCATCCAAGGGCACAGCATAAAAATTCGTAACAATTGCAAAAACGACTTTGGTACTCAGTGGTCTAAATTTTGCTTAAATTCACAGGCTAGATTTCACATTTTGTATCCTAAAGTGGTCTACTTCATGAAAATTAAATAAGGATGTGAAAAAATATTGGTAAAATTGACCGACATTTTGAACTATTGTCGCATTATAAAAATTCAAATTATCGGGTATAAAAATTGTCCATTATTGAATTGACGTAAGTGCTGAAGTGAAATTCGCCATTTACTAAATTGCTGTACCGTTAAAAATATATAGGCCATACCATGATTTCAGATATTCAAGAAAAATATGACCAGTTAAATGGTCAGCAAAAAGAAATTTTTGCAGGATACGGCTTACGCCAGATCAAACACTTTGTTGAAATCAGTTTGCCTGAAGTAGAAGCTGTATTGCCTGAAGGTGCGCAGCTACAAGGGATTAATGCCGATGGTAAAGTTCAGGCGTTTAATGCGGCGACGGGCCAATACTTTATTTGGATTTCGGATAAACAATGGCAGCTTACCAATAAAGCAACTGCTAAATTTGACAGTAAAGAAGATGCCCTCACCATTTGGCGTATTTTTGATTTGGCAAAGTATGAACTTATTGACCTAAGCCACATCCATCGTGACTTTTTGGAAAATCAGCCAGCCTAAACCATTGGTAAAATAAACAACTCAAGGGCTATCTTCATTGGTTTTGGATGTTTAGCCCTTATATCACTCGCTCCATGACATGTTGAGATGCTTGTGAGCAGAGCGTTAGAGTGTTAATCTTCTTTGCATAGCTTAGTTGCTTAAACAAAAATTTCTAAATGCCAATCCGTTTTGCTGCTTAGTAATTCAATTCGTTTAATTTTGATAGCGAGAGCCTGTCAATCCAATCAATGGTTTTCCTAGTTGAGCAATTGAGCTCAAAGACCTCCTAGATATTTCCCATTTAATTGCTGCAAATGTGCCCCAAATTATTATTTTTCTTTGCTTAAAATATAAGTAAATACCGCATTGCTAGGTATTTGCATTCGAGGCTGTGAAGGTAATCCGTCACTACATTGCCAAGCTTGTAGTTTCAGCCTCGTCGTTTCTAATGCTTGAGTTGTTCCTTGGCAGACCAATTTCTGTTTATAAATCTTCTAGCGGTAACTGGAAGCTTTGTTTGATGATTTGGCTTGGTAAATCAGTCTTTACACTGGTGATGCCATTTTTCTTGGTTAAGTGAGTAGACTGAAATTTGCGGTAACTTTCTAGGTCAGGCACCACTACTTTGAGCATTGCATCGCACTCACCCAAAATAATGTAGCACTCCATGACTTGAGGAAGTTCTTTCATCGCTTCGATAAAAGTATCGATGGTTTCAGCATCTTGCCCAGTCAACCAAATACGAGAGAATAAAATCAATTGAAAGCCAATCTTTTGTGGATCGACCACGGTGGTGTAATTCTGAATCACACCTGCTTCTTCGAGTAATTTGACCCGACGTAAACAAGAAGAAGGCGAGAGTCCGATTTCCTTGGCTAAGTCATTATTTTGCATGCGGCCATTATTTTGAAGTGCGCGAATGATATTTTTATCAATACGATCTAGTTTAACTAGAATTGACTTAGAAGATATCTTCATAAAATAGAATATAATTCTAAAAATAATATCTATTATAGAATATTTGATATCCTATTTTAAAGCGATTCAAACATACTAATTTCACTTTCAGGACATAGAAAGGGAAAATTGAAATGTCTGTATTTGCTTTGTTTGCCTTAACGGTAATTCCCCTTATTTTCACACCAGGACCCGATATGCTTTTTATCCTGTCACAAGTGATGGGTAAGGATGCAAAAGCAGGCATGATGGCTACAGTAGGTGTGTGTTCAGGTTACTTGGTACATTCGATTTTGGTGGCATTGGGTATTGCTGCGATTATCGTGTCATTTCCACTACTGTTTGAAACAATCCGCTGGTTGGGGATTGCTTATCTTTTATATTTGGCAACGCATTTACTGCGTTCAGTATTTAGCAGTAAAAAATTAAGTATTGAGAAAAAGTCAGCGTCCAACCCGATTAAAAAAGGCTTTTTTACGGCTTTACTGAACCCGAAAGGTATGTTGATTTATTTTGCAATTTTGCCGCAATTTATCGATAAATCAGCGAATACTGTGAGCCAAGGTTTGATTTTGTCCTTCATTTTTATTGGGCTGATTTTTGTGGTGTATTGTAGTTTGAGTGTGGTCTTTGCACGTATTACACAAAAAACTGAAATTGATGAACGCAAACAAAAGTGGATTGATGGTACATCAGGTGGTTTGTTGGCTCTTGCTGCGACATGGTTAATTGCCAATTAAAACAGCAAATGTAAATTGGGCTAAATGCCTTAACTAAAACCTTCGCGAAAGCGGAGGTTTTTTTATCTGTGCTGAATATTGACAGATATTAAGAATAAGAACAGGGGGAAAACACGCCAATTAGCTTCAGAAAAGTGAAATCAGCACTAAATTCATTATGCTTCTATCTTAAATGACAAGTTTAGATATGTTGCCGAATGTGTAGAGGGAAAGCTCTATTTCAGAAAGATTGATCGAAAATTGATATTAAATCAGATCTTTTGATGAGCTAAATCAAGTAAAAAAATAATAAAAATCAATGCTTAAAAAATAACTGAATAATGCGTTTTTTTGGATAACTGAAGCATTCTTTAAAAAATGTGAACGATAAGTTCAAGGAAATTACGCTTTTTTACAGGTCTTTCGATAATTGTGACTTGACCGAAATGCCGTACACATTGCAAGATAGGGCACCTAAAAAATTTAAAGTGAAGAGTTAATATAACTTTTCTCAACATTTACATTTGCTAAAACAGCCGAGGATTACATGAAGGCTCTTGTTGCTGTAAAACGTGTGGTTGATGCCAACGTTAAAGTTCGCGTTAAGCCGGACAACAGTGGTGTTGACTTAACGAACGTTAAAATGTCAATTAACCCATTCTGTGAAATCGCAGTGGAAGAAGCGGTTCGTTTAAAAGAGAAAGGAACTGTTTCAGAAATCGTTGTTGTTTCTATTGGTCCTAAAGAAGCTCAAGAACAAATCCGTTCTTCTATGGCGCTTGGTGCAGACCGAGGTATCCTTGTTGAAGCTGACGACAGCCAGTTAGGTGCACTTGAAGTTGCAAAAATCCTAAAAGGTGTTGTAGACGCTGAACAACCTCAATTGATCCTTCTTGGTAAACAAGCAATTGATGATGACTCTAACCAAGTTGGTCAGATGCTTGGCGCGCTTTTAGGTGCTGGCCAAGGTACTTTCGCTTCAGAAGTTAAAGTTGAAGGCGACAAAGTACAAGTGACTCGTGAAATCGACGGTGGTTTACAAACTGTTGAACTTGCACTTCCTGCAATTATCACCACTGACTTGCGTTTGAATGAGCCACGTTATGCTGCTCTTCCAAACATCATGAAAGCGCGTAAAAAACCGCTTGATACTAAGTCACCTGCTGATTATGGCGTTTCACCTGCAACTAAGCTTAAAACTGTTAAAGTTGAAGCTCCTGCAGAACGTAAAGCGGGCGTACAAGTGAAGTCTGTAGACGAGCT
>NZ_JAMCOU010000009.1:0-1292 GCF_023499985.1 Acinetobacter amyesii
CCTTCTTGTGCTGCAAATAGACTGATCTTGCTTTGTGCATGGGCAATTAAAGATTTTTGACTGCTGATATTGATGCTATCGCCCGCACTTTGGCTGATCTGTCTATCTGCTGAAAGATGAATATCTTCCTGACTACTCACAGCAATGGAGTTTGGTGCAGATAAAATCATTAAGGCTTGTTTAAAGGCATCCGCCTTTTCTTTACTGCCTTTTTCGATTTGGCCAAGGANGTTTTTCAGATTATCTAAGACTTCAAGCGGGTCAGTTTGCTGGTTTTTCGCCACTTCACTTAAGGCTTTACTGCTGTTTAAGTTGGCTTCGATTTGTTCTTTCGCCGCTTGTGCGTCGAGGTGCATTGCTGCTGCTTGTTGTTGTGGGTGTGTGCTGACAAGTAGCCCCTGTCCTGCACGCACTGCACCCCACTGGTCGGTTCTCAGTTCAAAGCCTTCGCCTCTTCCCTCACTTTCTGCGGTTTCTTTGGGATGACTGAGGTTCCCTAGATTGAGCTGAGTGGCGCCATGGGTACTTTGTAATTGTGTTGAGATTTGTCCAGTCGTGTCATCAAAGCGAAGTTGTCCAAAGCCTTCACCTTGGACTTCCTTACTTTTTATTCCAGCCAGTTTTTTGGTCTCAGGTAGTTTGCCTTTACTATCAAATTGGGTTGGACTGCGCTGTGCTTCATGTATGCGCCCCACCACAAATGGTCGGTCGATATTGCCGTCAAAGAAATCGATGACCACGATTTCATTAATGCGCGGTAAGAAGCGTGCGCCATAACCTTCGCCTGCCCATGGAGTCAGTACATCTACCCATGCAGAGTCCGTATCATTGTCATTGCTTCCTGCACCGCCGTCATGGCTGTGGTCATCACCACGGGTAAATAAGAAGCGGACTTTGATACGCCCCCATTCATCGACATGTATTTCTTCACCACTTGGCCCGACAACTTTAGCCCGTTGCGGATGGGTGCTTGGACGGTGTTCGAGTGGGTTATATTCAGGAACCGTCGCAATATTGCGGCGTTGCAATGTGAGCTGATTGGCCTGACGCTCGGCCTGTTCATGGATGGGTTTAATCTTCCACTGGCTTTGTTCAATCAGTTGATTGACTTGTTCAGAGAGGTCTTTAGGTAAGTTATTTTGGTTATAGAATTTCTTTTCTGTGATTAAAAATTGTTTGTCTGCACCACTGTGTTGATCGATTTCTGGGTGTTCATTCAGTTCAAACCAATAACCCACTTGGGTATCACGCACAGTCGATTGTGCACTGAATTTTTTCGATTGTAGCTCGTG
>NZ_JAMCOU010000008.1:0-403 GCF_023499985.1 Acinetobacter amyesii
ATCCTGCGCTGGAAGCTATGAAAAAAGCTTCAATGCCTTGGAAAGAATACGGAGCTATGAATGCAGCGATAGCTGGCATCACACGGGCATATGAAAATCCTGCGCTGGAAGCTATGAAAAAAGCTTCAATGCCTTGGAAAGAATATGGAGCTATGAATGCAGCGATAGCTGGCATCACACGGGCATATGAANATCCTGCGCTGGAAGCTATGAAAAAAGCTTCAATGCCTTGGAAAGAATACGGAGCTATGAATGCAGCGATAGCTGGCATCACACGGGCATATGAAAATCCTGCGCTGGAAGCTATGAAAAAAGCTTCAATGCCTTGGAAAGAATACGGAGCTATGAATGCAGCGATAGCTGGCATCACACGGGCATATGAAAATCCTGCGCTGGAAGCTAT
>NZ_JAMCOU010000007.1:0-256 GCF_023499985.1 Acinetobacter amyesii
AAAACAATGACTTGGTTGAATTGATTAAGTTTGGTTTTATTTGATAAGTTTAAAAATAATTTGAATTACCAGTTGACTCTTTAGAAATAAAGAGTAATATAGCCGACCTAGCTTGCTGGTGATGAACCAACAAGAAGATCATTAAGAGATTATGAAGAACAACTTGTGTGGATTTTTACTGATTGATTGATCGAAATTATTTTCATTGATTGATGGTAGAAATTACTCGAAGTTTATTTGAGCAAATTTTTGTCAG
>NZ_JAMCOU010000006.1:0-248864 GCF_023499985.1 Acinetobacter amyesii
AATTGTTTGTCTGCACCACTGTGTTGATCGATTTCTGGGTGTTCATTCAGTTCAAACCAATAACCCACTTGGGTATCACGCACAGTCGATTGTGCACTGAATTTTTTCGATTGTAGCTCGTGGTAGCGCGTTAGGTTTTGATTCAGTTTTTCAATTTGGCTATTGGATGAAGCCGTAGCTTGGTCTTCGCCTTTTAAATCTTGCATCCATGCAGGGCTGATATGCCATGCTTGCTCCAAACTTAAGCTGGCATTGTCTTGGCTTTGGCTATGCTGATGTTTGCTTTGAACTGAACCTGCGCCTTCTTCTTGGTTTAGTCCATCGGCTTGCCAGCGCTGCACATGGACCGCAGTCGGTTGAATGCTACGCTCACCGATCAAGCTGGTGATGCTGTCTTGTTTTTCAGTGGCGCTAGAACGATGAAAGCGGATACTACGACGGCTGAGCGCTTGATATTGGCTATTGTCATCAATCAGGCGGAGTTTTTGTTTTTCAATTNGNGCTGAGGAATGCGGCACTTTCAACTGTGCTTCATCNATGAGCCANTTAATGCCTTCACTGCGCCAAAGTCGCGTTAAAAAGTCATAATCGCTTTCATTCGACTGCATGATGAAAGGTCGTACATCATAGTTTTGGCTTAAACCGCTTAGATCTAGCGTTAGACTGGCAGCAAAGAGCGGACTTTTGCTTTGCCATTCTTTAAAAAGAGTTTCACTGACATCACGCACCGATTTGTTCATAAACACACGGCTGTTCCTGCGTTTATGCCACAGCGATGTTGCATCTTCTAAAGTGAGTTTATACAGCGTGAGTGAACCGTCACTCTGCCCTTGGGTGGCTTCGGTAATAATACCCGTGGTACGGAAGAGTTCGCCCTGATCGGTCACTTGATCAACCGCGACCTGTGCGCCAATAAATTGTTTTAGTGGAATAAGGGCATTGGTAGATAGGCAAATCAAAGTCGCTTGCACGCCTTGGTTTAAGACATGCTCTCCATCAATACGTTGAATAAAAAGCTCGTCATTCAACGCAGGGTTGGAAAATTGCACATGAATGGCACGTTTTTGGGCGGATAGACCCAATTGTTCTAATACAGCAAATATTTTGCCTAACATAATAAAAATTCTAAATTGTAATCATGGAAATAATTTTGCTGCTAGTTTAGTCAAATTCATCAATAAACTTAATGCTTAAAACCATAGAAGATGTTTCGTTATGTAAAATCCACGATTAAAAAATTCACTTAAAAATAAAAAGCTGAGAACCCACGCACTAAATACTTATTGCATATAAAATATTCAAAAAATGGTCTTAGACCATGCACTTGCATCCAACACGTAGCGTCACTCACATAAATGTAAAAATAGTTTTATCATCTAATTTACATCGAGCTTAATGATCAATTTTTTAATATTATCTTTAAAAATAGTGGATTAATTTAAACTTAAGCTAGATTAAAAAACACACAAACCTTTCTTTCCTGTCTTGTAATTCACCTAAGATCCCCTATAATTCAAAAAAAACAGACAAGTCTGTCTATTTTGCTGCAAAAACCGAATGAATTTAGCATTCAGAGGGTAAAAATATAAATGAGAGAAAACGTATAAAACGTTCGAAAATCAAATCATTGACTTAAGCTAACAAAGTGAATGATTTGAACGCACAATTGTCAGCAAAGCGCGATTACCCCAAATAATCGCGCTTTTTATTTTCTTAGAATCTTAAAGCATGTGAAAAAAATTGATGGTTAATCAATACAAATATGTCGTCTCTAGATTTAAAACCCAGATGCCTACAAGCAAATTTTAAGCGGCCAATTCCAAACGAATTAAGGTTTCAACTCGCTTCCAATAATCTGCTAAATGCACTTGGTTGGGGTCAATTTGGGCTTGAATGGTCATGCCATCCAAAATACTACTCAGAAATGCAGCAAGTTGTTCAGTTTGCTGAATGCCCAGATTTTGCAAGGCAGTACTTAGTTTTGATTTAAGCCACTCTTTATAGTCGATCGCAGGTTGCAATGAAGACGGATAAACTTTAGATATTTCTTCTACTGCTTTTTGAAACATACAACCATTAAAATCTGCGGTATGAAACCAAGCATCGTACCAAGCAAAAATGGTTTTAATATGCGAAAGATGGTCTTCTGGATCACATTCTGCAATAGCAGCTTCAAGTGATTCCTGTAAATTAAGATTTCGAATCACGAGACATTCTTCAATTAATTTGGCTTTAGAGGGGAAATATTTATAAAACGTCATTTTAGCAACGCCCGATTCCCCAATAATTCGATCTATACCAATCGAGTTATAGCTATAAGAATTGAAGAGTTGGAGCGCAACGTTAATGATGTCTTGCTTTTTCGACATTTAATTTACCTGATGCACCAATGGGGCCTAAACATAAAGCTTTTAAGGTAGAAAACCTAATTTTTAAACATGATTTTCGCGCGCTATTGTAAAGCATAACTTAATTGGAGTCTGCAGATAAAACCTCAGCATCCCATTAAATATCGTCTGATTTCAGAAGATTTATCGATATAGCAGTCAGGAAAATTTCGTATAAAACTGACGGCTATTTTAATTTCAACTAGCGATTTAACGTCTATTCATCTGCGTTAAAAACATGGATAAAATGAATGCCATTAACGGTGGATTTAAGAGCAAGGGGTACTCAGAATATCTTTTTGCTTACGCTCTTGCAGTGCTTTTCGAATCACCTGATAACCGCCCGTTAAACCTAAAATCGCCATGATTGCGGCCACGATCAAATCTGGCCATAGACTGCCTGTACCAAATACCCCAACAGCCGCCAAGATCACCGCGACGTTACCAATCGCATCATTACGGCTACATAGCCAAACGGATTGCATATTGGAGTCACCTTCACGGAAGGCATATAAGACGTATGCACAGATGACATTAGCGGCTAAAGCCAAGATACCAATCACCCCCATGGTGATCGGTTCAGGTGCGATCCCATTTGCATAGGCATAGAGCACTTTGGCAATCACAACGATCCCAAACGCTGCCATGACAAAACCTTTCACCAAGGCAACTGTTGCACGCCAATATAAACTGGCGCCTAGCACGGCTAATGAAACTCCATAATTAACAGCATCACCAAAGAAATCTAACGAGTCCGCCCAAAGCGCAGAAGAATGTGCATAAGCCCCGCCAATCAGTTCCACCAAAAACATCATGGCGTTAATGATTAAGGCGATCCAAAGCGCGATACGAAATTTACTGTTGGGTTTGCTTGGTGCTGGCTCATGACTACATGTACATGCCATAAATGTGCTCCAATTTAAAAATCAATGGATATGTATTATTCTTATTCAAAACTATGGACTCACTCCAAGGTCAAGCATGAACGTACAAAAACATTATTTGATTAAAGAATTGTCCACCAAATCTGGGGTAAGCGTTGACAGTATTCGCTTTTATGAAAAGAAAAAACTGCTGAAACCTAGCTTCCGCGCAGACAACAATTATCGCTATTATGATGAAGAAATGTACAAACGTTTGGTTTTTATTAAGCGCTGTCGAAACCTCGATATTTCTCTCACCGAGATTCAAACCCTGCTTGAACTTGAGCAATCCCCTACACAAAGCTGTCATGCTGTGAATGAATTAATTGATAATCACATTCGTCAAGTTTCTGAAAAAATTAAAGAATTAGAAAATTTTAAAATACAGTTAAGTAAGCTCCGTGCCAGTTGTAATGAAACCAGCCAAATCAATGATTGCCAAATTTTAAAACATTTGGAAAACGGAATATCTTGAAAACCCAACTAAAATACTTGGTTGAATCCTTTTTTTAGATCACTACAATAAAGCCATAAATTTTTTATGCCTTTATTGACATGACGATTCAACACGTAACCGAACTCCTCTCACCTGCTGGCTCATTGAAAAACATGCGCTACGCATTTGCTTATGGCGCAGATGCCGTGTATGCAGGTCAGCCGCGATATAGCTTACGTGTGCGCAATAATGCTTTCGACCATGACAATTTAAAAATTGGCATTGAAGAAGCTCATGCCTTAGGTAAAAAGTTTTATGTGGTGGTAAACATCCAACCGCATAATTCAAAACTGAAAAATTTCATCCGTGACCTTGAACCTGTGGTTGCCATGAATCCTGATGCACTGATCATGTCTGACCCTGGTCTGATCATGATGGTGCGTGAACATTTTCCAGAAGTGTCCATTCATTTGTCTGTACAAGCCAATGCGGTGAACTGGGCAACGGTTAAATTTTGGAAAAATATGGGACTGACACGTGTCATTTTGTCACGTGAATTATCAATCGAAGAAATTGAAGAAATTAAACACAATGTACCTGATATGGAAATTGAAGTTTTCGTACATGGTGCATTATGTATGGCTTACTCCGGTCGTTGCTTACTTTCTGGCTACATGAATAAACGTGATGCAAACCAAGGTGCATGTACCAATGCATGCCGTTGGGATTATAAAATTCACGATGCAGTTGAAGATGAAACTGGTGATGTTATTCCAGTCACACAAATTGAAGAATCATCATGCTGCAATAATAAAAATGCCGATGAGCAACACGCCCTAAAACAACACCAATTCGGCGAGCCGGTTTTATTACAACGCAATGAAGAAGACATGTTTGCTGCCGAAGAAGATGAACATGGCACTTATTTCATGAACTCGAAAGACTTGCGTGCTGTACAGCATGTTGACCGTTTAACCAAAATGGGCATTCATTCTTTAAAAATTGAAGGCCGTACCAAGTCTTACTTCTACTGTGCGCGTACCGCTCAAATTTATCGTAAAGCCATCGATGATGCCCTTTCTGGTAAACCGTTTGACCCTGCTCTCATGTCTCAGCTTGAAGGTCTTGCGAACCGTGGTTATACCGAAGGTTTTCTACGCCGCCATGTTCATAGTGAATATCAGAACTATGAAACCGGCTCTTCACGTTTTGATCATCAACAGTTTGTAGGTGAAGTTTTAGAACGCAATGGCGACTCTCTTAAAATCGAAGTGAAAAACCGTTTTGTTGTAGGTGATTCTTTAGAACTGATGACCACTTCAGGCAACATCACCTTCGTTTTAACTGAAATGAAAGATAAAAAAGGTAATCTAATTGACGATGCCAAAGGTTCAGGTCATATCGTGGATATTCCTGTGCCTGCCGATGTCGATATGCGCTATGCCTTACTGATTCGTAACTTACCCAATTCGACAGTGGATATTTCGGCTTCGTCTTTAGCGTATCAGGCTTGAGTTCGCTTTATGGCTTTGTTGATTACAGATAAATGCATCAATTGTGACATGTGTCTACCTGAATGTCCCAATGATGCCATTTATGAAGGCTCAAAGATTTATGAAATTGATGTCGCACGTTGTACTGAATGTGTCGGTTTCTATGAGCACCAAACTTGCGTTTCAGTTTGTCCGATTGAGTGCATTATTCCGCATCCGGAGCATATCGAAAGCCAAACTGATTTATTGGAGAAGTTTAAGGGTTTGAATTTATTTAAATCTTAAATGCTTGGTGTGATTGGCGTAAGACTTGCTTAATCCACTTTATATAGAGAAACAACCTTGGGGAAAGTATAAAAATAAGGTTGTAAAACAAAAATAGCTGGGCAACGAATAGGATTCAAAATGTGTGGGGACATTTTTGAATCCTAATTTTGCAGACAAAAAAAGGAACTCCGGTGTTAGCGTCCAAAGTTCCTATAAAACGAGAATATTAAGAAAAATAATATTCTAATGACAACATTCAGCGCGGCCAGCGTGTTTCTCGAAACACACTGGCCTTTCTTTTATTGACCCGAACGGATGATGTAATCAAAAGCAGACAATGATGCTTTCGCGCCTTCACCTGTTGCAATGATGATTTGTTTGTAAGGTACTGTTGTACAGTCACCTGCGGCAAATACACCTTTCACATTGGTTTCGTTACGTTCGTTAATTACGATCTCACCACGGTTTGAAAGTTCAACTGCTGTTTCTTTTAAGAAATCAGTGTTTGGTAACAAACCGATTTGTACAAAGATACCAGCCAATTCAATCGTTTTGATTTCATCAGTTGCACGGTCTTTGTAGTTCAATGCAGTCACTTGTGAACCATCACCGACCACTTCTGTAGACAATGCATTCATGATCACAGTGGTATTCGGTAAACTGTTTAACTTGTCTTGAAGGACTTGGTCAGCACGAAGCTTAGTATCAAACTCAACTAGCGTTACATGTTCCACAATACCTGCAAGGTCAATCGCCGCTTCGACACCTGAGTTACCACCACCGATCACTGCAACACGTTTACCTTTAAACAATGGACCGTCACAGTGTGGACAGTATGCAACACCACGAGTACGGTATTCTTGTTCACCCGGAACGTTCATTTCTCTCCAGCGTGCACCTGTTGAAAGAATCACTGTTTTAGATTCAAGTTTTGCACCATTCTCCAAAGTCACTTCAACTAAGCCATTGGCTGTTTGGTCAGCACCTTTGATGTCAGATACACGTTGCAAGTTCATTATGTCCACACCGTATTCACGTACATGTGCTTCCATTTCAGCAGCAAACTTAGGACCTTGAGTCTTTTGAATCGACGTGTAGTTTTCAATGTCCATGGTATCCATCACCTGACCGCCCATGCGTTCAGCCACGATACCTGTTTTGATACCTTTACGTGCTGCATAGATTGCAGAAGTATTCCCTGCAGGACCACCACCAATCACAAGGACATCAAAGGCTTCTTTGGCATTTAACTTTTCAGCATCTTTTGCAGAAGAGTTAGTGTCTAATTTGGCAATGATTTCTTCCAAGGTCATACGACCTTGACCGATGTGATTGCCGTCTTGGAATACCATTGGTACAGCCATGATTTTGCGTTCTTCCACTTCGTCTTGGAAGAATGCACCATCAATCATGGTTGCAGTTGTACCCGGGTTGTAAATTGCGATCAAGTTAAGTGCTTGAACCACGTCAGGACAGTTATGGCAGCTTAAAGATACAAACACATCAAAGTCAGTTTTAAGACCTAGACCTTTGATGGTGTTCAGTACTTCGTCAGAAACTTTCGGTGCATAACCTGAAGTTTGTAGCAAAGCTAGAATCAAAGAAGTGAACTCGTGGCCCATCGGTAGACCTGCGAAGAATACACGTGGTGTTTCACCTGCTTTTGCAATACCAAAGCTTGGCGCACGGCTGTTGTTACCGTCAAAACGTGCAGTCACTAAATCAGATAAAGCGGCAACTTCGGTCACCAATTCTTTAATTTTGTCTGATTTGTCCGTGCCGTTTAAAGTCGCGACGATTTCAATCGGGCCTTCAAGGCGTTCAAGTAAGGTTTTTAATTGAGCAGAAGTATTTTGATCTAACATTGCTAACGTCTCCAGAGGAGTAAATTTATTTGATGAGAGAATGATAGAACAAACCATTAAATAGGTGAAACGGTTTGTTTTTATAAAATTAATCGGTTTTACAAATCAAATGATTAAATTTCTTTCTAAATCATAAATATATGGTCGCATATTAACATTAAAATGATTTGTTCATACACATATATCGTGACAAATTCCTCATTTTTTTCTTTTTTATTGAAATCACACCAAGCCTGCGCAAGACCCACTTACGCCCTGATCAATTACAAAATCTTTATAAAGCTTTAAGTTTCAATTCAGCAAGTCGGCATTAAATCAAATGAAATATCAGGTGATTTGACTGCTTTTGAGATCCATCAATAAAGCCGCAATCTATTCCTTGCATCAATCAGCCATCGATCTACATGTATAAAAATCAACAGTGAGCAGAATAATGAAAATTGAATTTGTCTTTGATATTGTTTATCCCATGAGTTATGTGGCGTTTCAAAAGTTGAAGCAAAACTGGAATGAACATACCGCAACGCGTGTAGAGCTATTGCCGATTCAGCGTGTTCCTGAAATTCCTGAACAAGGCTTAGATGTGCTGCAGTATTTAACCGATAAGTATGGCGCGAGTGCCGCAAATCGAAAACTCGAAATGACAAAGTTTGCCGCTTATAGCGAAGATGTGATTGTCAATATTGAACACATGAAACGTATGCCAAACAGTCAACTGGCACATCAAGCTATATTGGCCTTGGACAATATTCTGGACCAATATGCCCTGACCCAAGCCCTATTCCATGCATTATTTGCACACGGTCAAAATATTGCTGATATTCACGTTTTAAAAAGCATCATTGAAGGCATTGGTTTAGATGGCTCAAAAGTACTGCGCTCAATTCAACATAAAGATATTGCAGACCGTCAGCATGAAATTACACAGTATGTAAAATCAAAGGGACAGCACCCGATTCCTTTTTACCTTGTGGATGGCGAAGTGAATGATCAGACTTTTTCTACACAGGAACTTCGACAACTGTTTCATCGCGCAAGTTAATCTACCCAAGATCAAAAATCCCCATACAATGTGATGGGGATTTTATTCGAAGACAAATTACTTATCTGAAAAGAACGCCACTATTTGTTAATGAAGTCCCTGCTCAATTCGAATAATCCGTGATTTGAACTGCTGAGAAAGCAGATACAAAATTAAGCTCAAAATCAGCGTGAGTACTATCACGACGATCAACACCCAACGTACAACAACTTCTACTACATTGGCTTGCTGAACTTGTTTTTCCACGCTTTGCGCCATCGGTGTCATGGTTTTATCAAATAGCTGATTTTGCATCGCCCAGAGCTGTTCAGGCTGAAAACCGTATTCACGGAATTTTGCTGGATTTTGTTGCTCGGTATTGATTAAGGATTGCACCAAAGGAATTGCTGTCGCACGATCTACAGGCTTATGCATCAAAGCAGCTTGTGCAAGTAAATAGGCTTGCACGGGTTTTGCCAATTGTGCATCTTCCATTTCGAAAGCCAGCTGGCTTTCCTGAATATTTTTTTCATAATGTACCAATCTTTGATCTGCTGCACGATCATCATGATTAAGGTCATATTGCACATAGGTTAAGCCTGACCAAAGCACAATAAACGATAAAATCCAGCCGACAAATTTCAATACAAAAGATTGGAATCGAATTCTAAAAAATTGAAATTTTTTTAGAAAACCAACCAAGAAAAATGCGCCAATAAATGAAACGATGAGTTTTAGAAATAACCAACCAATAAAGGATAAAAAGTTTAAAAAATAGTCGGAAGACTCACCAAGTTGATATGTCAAATCACCTGCACTAACGGGAATATGCAGTTGCTGTACGCTAGAACTTAGGCCAAAAAAGCTATAAACCATATCATGCTGAATAAACAACATCACAGCTGAAACGATCAGCACAGAAACACTGGTTAAGGTCAATAACGTCAAATTGCGTTGACGCTTCTTAATGGTTTGAAGCCCTGTTTCCAGTTGCTGCGGATTTAGCGCATATTCATCAATGGGAGGCAAAGACATACTCCTTCAGATTATATTTTCACCTCCCTCACCGTTTATGAAGAAGGGTTTGAACCACTCGATTCAATTACTAAATGATTCAAATTGTTTTGTAAGGCACGAATACGTGTCGTCGCTTCTTCACGCTTTTGTACACCTTCTTTCTGAATTTGAATCACATCATTAACGGTTTTAATGAGGGTATTTTGCACATGTTCAAGTGTTTCGATATCAATCACTGAACGCTGATTGGCTTTTGCTGTATCGACAGAGTTTTGATGCAACAAATCTGCATTGCGTTTTAACAGGTCATTGGTCGCATCATCAATGCTATTTGCCAATTGCACGCTGTTCTTTTGTTCTTGCAATGAAATCGCCAAGCTAATTTGGTTTTTCCAAGCCGGTAATGTGATGTTTTTAATTGCATAAAACTTATCGACCAACATCAAATTGTTGGATTGAATAATACGAATCATCGGCAAGGTCTGCATCGCAGACTGTTGCAAGATCTGTAAATCACTCACACGTTTTTCAAGATTATTTGCCAAATGATTGAGGTCATAGATTTTTTGCGTAGTGGTTTGATCTTGAACTTGAGTGGTTAAGCTTGCAATTTCCTGTTGAATTTCTTGCTCTTTCAACTTACCTGCGGCGATATACACCCCTAATTGTTTATATTCGTCTTGTACGCCTTCAAACATTTTATCTAAGGTATTTACACGCGCTTTTAAGCCATTTTGCGAAGTTTCAATTTCTTTGACCAAAGCATCAATTTGCTCTTTGGTGGTATTAAAGTGCTGATCAAAACTTTGCTTGGCACCTTTAAATTTACTCAGTAACCCACCAAAAAATCCTGAGCTTTTAGATTTATTTAAAATGCTCGTAGTGTTTAGCTGCTGTGCGACTTGTACCACCTGATTGAGCTTTTGACCTGTCGCATCTAGATCTTTATTTTGCACCAAATTTAATAATTCATCGGTATAGGTCGACGTCTTGGTGGCAATGTTTTTACCATATTCAGCAACACTATTATGACTTAAATCTGCCAATTCCTTACGTGCAGCTTCGACTTCGTGAAAATCGGAAGTTTGTAAGCCAATTTCCTGCAAATTGAGTTGCTGAAACTTTTCTTCAGTCAATTCTTTGCTAACTTCAACGGGTAAATTTTTGGCATCTAAATCGGTCATAACTCACCTTATATTTCTAAGACTTAGAGGAGTTCTCTAATGATTTTTTTAAAGTTTTAATCAAATTTTCACGGCTATTATCAAGCTTTTCCAATGAACTTGTCGAGTTACTTTGACGACTTTGTTTCACATGATATTGCCATGCTGGAATCAACACCTGCTGAGCTTCCTTATATCGATCTAATAATTCAAAAGAAAGCTGCTGAGAAAGCTGCATTTGCGTAATCGCAATATCATTACTGGCTTGTAAGGTTTGCAACGTATTCACCTTTTTCGATAAACGTTCTGCAAAGTTGTCAAGCGGATGCTGATTTTTCACAAACTGTGGGTATTCCACCAAGAACTCTTCAGCCGCGACGATATAGCGCGCCATTTGCTCACGTAAACCCTGCAATTGATTAAAACGTGCTTGGGACTTTTGAATTTCTAACTGTAACTTTTGGCTCAGATGATTTGCCCGATCAAGTAATTGATCTAGATTTTTATAATATTCAACTTGTCCGGACCCATATTCCAAATCGATGCCTAACCATTTTTGCAGGGCATTAAATTTGCGTGTCTTTAAATATTTTTTTGAATTGGCTAAGGCTTGAATCAGCTGCTCAATGGTTTGACTAAGTTGTTTCGTCAACTGAGGGTCAACACCGTCTAGCAGCACCGACTGTGCTTGAATTAATTGATCTGCATAATGATTTAGACGATATTGATCGGTCAGTAATGGCACAAGGTCATTCCGCTTAATCGAAAGCACTTCCGCCCGATCTACCGTAATATCCTTTAACGGCACCAATACATCAATTTGTGACATAGCCAATTAAACTCAATAAAATCATTTTTATACTACAAGTTCTGCCATAAAAGTCTTGTAGTATTTTGCAAAAAATACATCTATTTCATCGGTCAAATTTCGTTATTAAATTCAACCGTTGCATATAGAACCGCCAAAGCAGCCATACAGCTTCATTTCTACTGATATGATGACCTACACAGATGAATTCAAGCTTAAGATACCCAAAGATTCAATCTAGATTTAAATTAAACAACTGACTCTACATGAATTATTATTAAAATTTAATCCATATACTTTAGAACCAAATATTAGATCAATAATTTTAGAGGCTTAAATGGAACGTTTTTTCCATAACACAATGTATGCAGCACGTTGGATTCTGGCTCCCGTGTACTTTGGTTTATCCTTTGCACTGCTACTGCTCGCGATTAAATTTTTCCAAGAAGTCATTCATGTCCTTCCGCATATTTTAGAATATTCAGAAGCTGACCTGATTTTAGTCATCCTCTCTTTGGTCGATATGACTATGGTCGGCGGACTGATTGTGATGGTGATGTTTTCTGGCTATGAAAACTTTGTTTCCCAACTGAAAATAAATGAATCGACCAATCGCTTGAACTGGCTCGGTACTATGGATGCCAATTCATTAAAACTCAAAGTTGCAGCGTCAATCGTGGCAATTTCTTCGATTCATTTATTACGTATTTTTATGGATGCGAAAAACATCCCCAATGACAAAATCATGTGGTACATCATCATGCATTTAACCTTTGTTTTTTCTGCTTTTATGATGGGATATTTGGATAAAATCAGTAAGCACTAATCTAGATAAGGTTAATGAAGCCATTTGCGATAATGGCTTCTCGTCAAATTTTAAATCTAGTTATTCATCAAGTTCACTCATTCGCCTTAAACGCCCAAGATCCAAGATCACGATTTGTCCATAATTCCACGCGATCACCTGTGTTTGAACAAATTGCTGCAGATGTTTATTCAACGTTTGGCGTGAAATATTAAAAGACTCTGCAAATTCCTGCTGACTGAGTCTCAAAGGAATTTCCTGCCGACAGCCATATTGTTCATAGAGTCGAATCAAATGTCTAGCAATACGCTGCTCTAGCGTTGCTGTTCTCAAATAACGATTATGCTCAAACATCAAATACATGCGTCGACTGAGAGATTGCACGACATTCCAAAGCGCCTGTGGATCTCGCTGTAAAACCGCTAAAAACGTTGTTCCAGAAATGATCGCCACCTCGACGTGTGTCGCAGCAAAATAATCATAATTCAAAGGCTTTTGTTGTAAGAGTGCGACAAAATTAAATACCGACTGGCGACGGATATAGTCATTTACAATCAATTCACCATTATTTTGCAACCAACCAATTTGTAGCGTACCTGAAAGCAAAATATAAATATCTTGCACGATTTGTTGTTGTTTTAAGATGTGCTGCTGCGAATGAAACCGTGAATATTTCACCTGTTGCACAAGCTGTTCTAAAGTCTGATCGCTAAAGCCCTGAAAGATGTCTTCATTACGCAAAATTTGCAACAAATGTTGTTGGGCGGTGTTCTTTTGATCGCTCACGTCTATAAAAAAATGCCTAAGATCTCATCGATCTTAGGCAAGTGCTGAAAAATGTAAAACTATTGTTTTTCGCATTATTTATCTGTTTTTATGCTGTTTTAAATGACGCTCTCATACTTAAGATGCTTTCTCATAAATACGACCAGCTTCAGAACGCAAGTTTGAAATATCCGTGTTTTGAATATTTTTCAGCACGGTACTCGGCTGACCATTTACATCGACAGGTACATCGCCCTCGATAGTGACACGTGAGGCGATACGTAGCTCATCACCATAGTCATTGATGGCACGGTGCTGCGTCGCACGATTATCCCAAATCGCAACATCACCAACCGCCCAGCGCCAACGCACAATATTTTCCCATTGCACGATTTGCTCTTGAAACAGTTCAAATAGGCGTCGTGACTGTGCCGGACTATATCCACTGAAGCGTTTAAAGAAGTGACCCAAAACCAAACTTTTTTCACCTGTTTCAGGATGTACACGCACCAAAGGATGCTCAGTTTCCACTTCTACCGCGGTACGGAATAAATGGCGACCTTCTTCATTGTACTGACCTTTCGGCGCCGCATAGTCATAACTATTACTATGCACCACGCGTAATTGTTCCGCCAACTTTTGCAGCTCAGGACTTAAATCTTCATAAGCGGTCACGGTATTGGCCCAAACTGTATCGCCACCATGTTCAGGTGCAACTACATTTCTTAAAATTGTGGCTTTAGGATAATTGGGCAAAAACGTAATATCGGTATGCCACGAATCTGCGCGCCCACCACGTGAGTCAATTGACAACGTATGTGCTGTACCATCTTTGAGTGGCACACTTGGGTGATTCAACGGATTTCCTAAAAGTCGTGCAAAGGCTTCTTGTTCTAAATCTGTGAGATCTTGCTGTCCACGCACAAATACAACTTTATATTTTAATAGTGCATGATTAAATTCATCGACCACGCTTTTGTCTAAATTTCCAGACAACTGAATGCCAGAAATTTCCGCACCAATACGACCGGTTACAGGTTTTACTTCAATATGCTGATATTGATAGTCTGGATTGTAATGATTCGATTCTAATTGTGTCATAGGGCTCTACCTTATTCTTCAAATTATTAAGCAACGATGGTGTTGTTGAAATAAAGTGTGCCGACTTCGTGCCCATGACTCTGTCAATTATTTGACAGTTTTCCCAAGTTAAACTGCTATGGTTGTAATGAAATCTGCTTAACAACATTTGCACATTTCATATCTAAAAATGCAATAAAGAAAAAATAAAAAAGCCATCGGTATCGATGGCTTTGTGTGCGGATTTTATCTGTATATCACAGCGGAATTATAGATAATTCCCTTCACGCTCAGGTTGATAGAGCACTTTAATGATTTTGACTTTCATGGTATGACCATCAGGCTGCGGCCATTCTATTTCCTGCCCTTCAGCCAAACCTAAAATGGCAGCGCCCACTGGAGCCAAAACATTGACTTGACCTTTATCGCCACGAAAATCATGTGGATAGACCAGTGTAATTTCGGTTGCTTCTGTCGCAGGTGCAATGTTAATGAGAACTTTGGCATTCATACTCACCACATTGGCAGGGACATCTTGTGGAGCAACCACTTCAGCGCGCGCCATCTCATCTTCCAAATGCTCCATTGTCGGCGTCAACTTAGACTGATGCTCCAACATGGTTTCTAAGCGATGTAAATCTTGTTCTGAAAGAATAATATTGGGTTTTTTCATATAAAGTTCCTTTGCGACCTTGCCAACAGATCTATAGCGATGGGCAAATTTTTTGTTATCTCTTATTCCGTTATATCAGAAATATAAATGTTTAGATAACTTTTGAATTTTTCTGATGACATAAAAAAAAGCCCCCTTGAGGGGGCTTTCTCAAGTCAGACTTATTTTGCGTAAACTGGGAATTTAGCGCAAACAGCAGCAACTTTTTCTTTCACTGCAGCAATCACAGCTTCGTCACCTTTACTGTCTAGAACGTCAGCGATCCAGCCTGCAAGGTCACGTACTTCAGCTTCACCAAAACCACGTGTTGTTACAGCAGGAGTACCGATACGGATACCAGAAGTCACGAATGGAGAACGTGGATCGTTTGGTACTGAGTTTTTGTTCACAGTAATGTGAGCAGCACCTAACCAAGCATCGGCATCTTTACCAGTAATGTCTTGTTTAATTAAAGATAATAAGAACAAATGGTTCTTAGTACCGCCAGAAACAACATCATAACCACGTTCGATTAGAACTTCAGCCATTGCTTGCGCATTCTTAACAACTTGTTGTTGGTAAGCTTTATATTCAGGCGCCATTGCTTCTTTGAAGCAGATCGCTTTAGCCGCTACAGCGTGAACTAAAGGACCACCTTGATTACCAGGGAATACAGCTGATTGTAATTTTTTCTCGATTTCTTCATTTGCTTTCGCAAGAATTAAACCAGAACGTGGACCACGAAGTGTTTTATGTGTAGTCGTTGTAGTTACGTCAGCAATTTGTACTGGGCTTGGGTAAACACCAGCAGCAACTAGACCAGCTACGTGAGCCATATCTACGAATAAGTAAGCACCAACTTTGTCCGCGATATCTCGGAAACGTTGCCAATCAACAACTTGGCTATACGCAGAGAAACCAGCCACGATCATTTTTGGCTTGTGTTCTTCAGCTAAACGTTCAACTTCTTCATAGTCGATTTCGCCAGTTTCTGGGTTCAAACCGTATTGAATTGCGTTGTAAGTTTTACCAGAGAAACTAACTTTAGCACCGTGAGTCAAGTGACCACCGTGAGCCAGGCTCATACCTAAAACTGTATCGCCTGGGTTAAGTAGCGCAAGGTAAACTGCAGAGTTTGCTTGTGAACCAGCGTGTGGTTGAACGTTTGCATAATCAGCACCAAACAATTCTTTAGCACGGTCAATGGCCAATTGTTCGATCACGTCTACATACTCGCAACCGCCATAGTAGCGTTTGCCAGGGTAGCCTTCTGCATATTTGTTAGTAAGTTTTGAACCTTGAGCTTCCATTACTGCAGGTGAACAGTAGTTTTCTGAAGCGATTAACTCAATGTGCGCTTCTTGGCGAGCATCTTCATTCGAGATCGCTTGAGCTAATTCAGGGTCAAATTGAGCAATAGAGGTGTTGGCAAACATTAGCGAGGTCCTATTAAATTAGGGCTTTTAAGCCGTGCTAAGATTGGCGCGTATTGTAGCATGAAGTTTTAGAAATGAGAGAGGGAAGTTTGTGCTGTTTTTAAATAAATAATGCCCGTGTTGAATCTGCACGAGCACTATTTAAGTCAAATCAACTTATTGATTTGGCATGAGAGTCTCTACATCTTGCACAAAATTTGCCAGATTATCGGTATAAATACTAATATGATCTGCTGTCGCTTGCTCACGATAGTCAATCGATGTTCCCGGCTTAGCAAGGCTAATCATAAATTTAGTCGCATCTGCTGGAATGGTTTGATCGGCTTTACCTTGATAAATGATGATCGGCGTTTTCACCGCTGTCGTTAAAGGCTGTGAACCTTCACTCATAAAGTTTTGGATTGGCTTTAAAGTTAAGAAATCAGACTGCGTGCGGCCATAGTTATCCAAAGTCGTGTTCTGACTCGCATAACTGAGCATGTCATCTTGAATTAACTTGGTTAACTCGCCTGAACACACTGTTTCAGCCTGAGGTGCAATCGCAGCCAGATGTCCACTAAATACTTTTGAATAATCCACACTGTTTTTATGCCCTTGCATACCCGCAATGATCTGCGCAGTAAAACTGTCTAAAGGTGCATAAATCATACTTTGCACGGTTGCAGGTTTACCTACTGCTAACTTCTCGCCTGCGTCAAGAATGAGCGCAAGATTATTTGCAGGTGCTATGGCAATCGTTCCCTTATAATTTAAGTCAGCACGCGATGCGAATTCAGCTGCACCTAATACGGCTTGACCACCTTGAGAATGTCCGATCGAAAGCCAATCCTTCGACACCGTTTTACCTTGACTGGTTAAGTAACTTCGAGCAGCGACAACGGCATCGGTAATCGAAAAGGCTTCACTTTTTAGATTCAGATAAGGATGGTTTTCACGTCCACTAGGTTCCCCTAATCCTTCATAATCGGGTGCCACAACGACATAACCCTTTGCCAATAACATTTGCAATAAATATTCAGTGCCTTGCAAACCTTGTCGGCTCGGAGCGCATTTATCAGCCACACCGGTCGTTCCATGTGCCCAAGCCACAATTTTCCAACCACCTGCCGGAGCAACTGTTTTTGGGGTAAAGACTAAGGCTGTGGCTTGAACAACTTTGCCATCTACTCCTAGCATTTTATAAGTCATCAATCGGCTGTCTGCACTCACAGCAGGCATATTGTCTTGACTATAGGCTGTTGTAGTTACCACCGGATTTTTGATCTGATTGAGATCAGCATTTGTTTCAGGATTACTAAATTGTTGGTCATTACTATCATAACCGCAGGCTGCTAAAAATAGCATACTGCTGACTAAAACCGTTAAACGCAGCATTTTCATTCCATGATCCTTTTGTTTGTTGTTTTAAAGTCAATTTTTCATTGAATATGAATCATTAAATACATGGAACAAACTTTTGTTCAAGCCTAATTTTTAAGCAACTACTCTTATTTTAATTTATCAAATTTAAATAGAACTAAAACTTTGTTTTAGCTCGATATGTATTAATAGCATTCAAATACATCAGCCACCCTGATCTCAGAAAAATGGCTGAACTTATATTTCTGATCATTGGATACAGATTGGGCTATTTTTCGGAGGTTAAAGCAAAATGTAAAATCAACAAAAATGCTGTCCCCCCTGCCAACTACACAATCATATGCACAAAAGTAAAGCCGAAAAACCACCATGCCATTGATCGTAAACATATTCTAGTGCTTAATCCACTTAGCGACATTTTTGGATATCACGATGGACAAAAGCCTTTAAAATAAGTCGATTTAGAAGATGGTTTAGCTTTATCCCGCTGTAAAGGTTTTATTTCGGCAGATGCGATAAAAGCAGATTATTTAAACACTGCGCAGCCATCTTCATAATATTCCTACAAATAATCACAGCATGGGTTTGTCAGTGTGGATGTGATCATGTACATTCATAAACATTATTCAACATGCTGGAACTGGACATGCAAGCCATCATTCTCGACACAGAAACCCATACACTAAATGGACAACCCATCGAGATTGCCTATGCTCCAATTCAGGTGGCAGATGCCAAAATCACCTTAGATAAATCTAAAATTTTTGATCAACTATATCGTTGTGATGAAGCTATTTCTTTTGCAGCGATGGCTGTTCATCATATTTTAGAATCAGATCTTGAAGGTCAGCCCCACTACAGCAGTTTTGAACTCCCATCAGAGACGACATATATCATTGGGCATAATATCGACTACGATATTCGAGCGCTCGAAAAATGCGGTGTAGATAGTTCAAAAATCAAAGCCATTTGTACCCTTGCGCTAGCTCGTCGTGTTTGGCCTGATGCAGAAGCGCATAATATTTCTGCCTTGATATATATGATCACCAAAGGCAGTGAAAAAGCCCGTGAAATGATCCGTAAAGCTCACCGCGCAGATATGGATATTATTTTAACTGCCAATATTTTGATGCATATTGTGCATCACTTAAAAATCAACAGCATCGAAGAATTATACGAAGCTTCGGAAGATGCTCGCATTCCACGCAGTATTAATTTTGGTAAACACCGTGGTACCGCAATTGCAGAATTACCTGCGGACTATGTGCAATGGCTATTACGTCAAGATGACTTAGACCCTTATTTGCGTAAAGCTTTAGAAAACTCTGCTGTCATTACTCTATAAATCATTGATTGTTTAATATTTTCTTAATATTACTGTCATTATCACTGCATAGGATTGCCTTAATTCTTTTGAGCTATGGAATTAAGGCATGTTCAACTATCAAAAAACTGAGCTGGGTTTTCAAACTTTAAAAGACCGACAGCTTGCATTAAATGCAAGACAACGTCGTCTGCTACTCTTAATTGGTAGTGATGACTTTAACCAAATGCCAGTGCATTATCAGCAGCGGATTGCTGAAGTGTCCTTGCTCGAGCAACTGATGGAACTTGGGCTGATTCAGCCAATTACAGCACATGATCATCAACGCCTTCAAAAATCCGATTTTTCTGCTTTTAATACACCTAAAATAGCGTCAACAAAAACATCCGATCGCATAGCGCAAGAAAATGTCACACTTGATAAAATTTCAATGCCAACGATGGAAGTTCCTCATACTCATTCACAGCACGAAATAACTGACTCCCTGCCAATGGATGCAATTGGCTTTATACCCCATCAATTTAATCAAGCCATACCTGAAAACATAACATCAAACAACCCTGTATTAGCAGAACAAATCATTAATTTCATCGAACATGATTTTGATGAGTTACAGAATTTTATGTGCAGTTACTTACAGCGTTATTGTGGACTGATGGCAAAAAAATTAATACTTAATATTCAACAGGCCACGGACATTGCAGAATTAAAAGCCTGTCAGATGCAATGGATCACCTGTCTAAATGAATCCAATATTCAACCTAAACTCTTACAACATGCATTACAGCAAATTAATTACAGTCTAAAAAATCTGCAACAACTGATTTAACTTAGAGACTTTTCCTCACTTCTCATTCAAAAAACAACTTAATGAGGTGAGTTATTCTTCACACATATCAATATAAAGAATTGAATTTTATTAACTTTATCGATTCACTTATTTCATTTATGGTTTTAACTGCTGTTTTATACGACCTTCCCCTAATGTCAATCAACAGTAAAAAATCGCAAGAATAAAACCGATCTCCTAGCGTTTGAGCATGTCAATGTCACAACAGTTTTGTTTAGAATTTGATTCTTTCGATAATCCTATGCAACTCAGCAAAATTGGCAATTGGGTATTTACCTTCTTAACCTCACAAGACGAATTGCCTAATGTTCAATTGGCCATTACCTATGTCTTGCCACGAAAAATTAGTGATGACTTACAACCTCGACGTGTGGTCATTCAAAATACAGCCATTGAAACAATTTGGCGTATAGAACAAGTCGAATGCTTTAACAGCCAAACGAACCAAGAACTCACCTTTACAGCAGCGGAACCTCAAGCTCAATTGATTTTAAACAGTATCATTGAAGAATTTGCCCGTTATGATGTCCCATTGCTATTCAAGCCGCTTTAATTTAAAGCGAATTCCAACTTATTTTTCATAAAGATTTAAGCTGTCTCAATGATTTAACCAAAGTTAGCTAGATAGACATTAAATGAAAAATAATCCATACAGATTATTGTTGCTCAATTCATATACACTATTCCTGCTCAATAATTTTTGACCATGGATAATAAAAATGAATTTAGCCAATTATTCTAATGATCAGGCACTCATCCTTTTCAACCTATATAGCAGCCTTGAACAATGTCTAGATGCGATTGGACATCTGCACCTTGGACCAAAACTAGTGCTGACCGACCATGATGTATCAAAAGATCATATGATCGTGCAACGTTTTCAAGCTGGAGTTTTAACTCAAGAAATTCAAGTGCGTAAACAAGACGTTGAACTGTCTTCTAGCAATCCGATGACGCGATATCAGTTACTCTCTTATATTTTGAATCAATTTAAAGTAGATCAAACAACTTAAATTTTTAACTCTAAAATAAAAAAACTCACCATAAGGTGAGTTTTTTATTCATTCAATTTATGCTTCTAAAAGTTTGTAAATACTGTCCGATTTTTGACTTTCAAAAAGTAGTTCGATACTGGGTAGGATGATTTCACCTGCAATAATGATATGTTCAATGCGATGAAACAGCGCTCTTGAATCTTCTTCTGAAGGATTACGCACCAAAGCTTGTGCTTCATAAACCTGACTAAATTGGTCCTTCACTTTAATATCGATCATCTGTGTCATAGTGACGTCTCTACTTGTTTTAATAATTGAATTTTTTATATCACACCTTTACGCAACAACCTGCTTTGTAAATGTTAGATTTCATGGCAATGTAAACTTATTTTACTTTAGTAAATATATATCAATAACATAGGTTGACTATTTAATTATTGTTTGACAAAAACACTATATTTTCACATTTTGAAAGACATTAAAAAGCCCGCATTGCTGCGGGCTCTATGTTGGAAGGCTAGTGCTGATTTATTGTCTGCAATATCTTAAGACTAAAATATTACGAAACTCAACGAGCTGTCATTGATCCGTCCAACTTATTGGTAGCGTCGTTTTATGACCTACCGTGATTTAAATATAGCACTTTCAATTCTCTTGCCAAGCCTTGCTAACACTTCAAAACAATTGATCAAATAAAATACAATTGAATATCTCATCTTATAAGAAAATAATATGTTCTCAATTGGATGTCTTAACTAATATTTATGCAACCATTTGTTTTTAAACATCAATCATTTTAAAAAATGCTAAATGTTTAGCCTGGGAATATTCCTCGCTCTTTACGCGCTTTCAAGATACGTTCACATGCCAAAATATAAGCTGCTGTACGTAAGGTACAGCTATTCTCTATAGCACATGACCATACATCTTCCACCGCTTGAATCATCAATTTATCTAAACGGTCATTAATTTCGGCTTCACTCCAGAAATAGCTCGCCATATCTTGTACCCATTCGAAGTAACTGACTGTCACACCGCCTGCATTACAAATTACATCTGGCACAATCGTAATTTGACGTTCAGTTAAGATATCATCCGCTTCAGGATAGGTCGGTCCGTTTGCTCCTTCCAAAATCATTTTGGCTTTTAAACGCTGTGCGCGTTCTACTGTAATCTGACCTTCTAAAGCTGCAGGAATGATAATGTCCGTCTCAATATCCCAAAATGCTTCATTGTCAATTTTGTCTGCACCGCTAAAGCCTGCAACGCCTTGGGTTTCCTGCACATAAGTGTGTAGAGCATTTAAATCTAGTCCACTTGCGTTATAAATCGTTCCAGTATGATCTTGAATACAGACAATTTTCGCATTCGATAAATAAAATAAATTGGCTGCTTCACTACCGACATTACCAAAACCTTGAATGCTCACTTTGGCATTTTCGATATTCAAACCGATTTTTTCTGCTGCCTGACAGCCTGTAATATACACACCGCGACCTGTAGCCTTTACACGGCCTAAAGATCCACCTAAATGTACAGGCTTACCTGTAACCACGCCAGTAACTGTATAACCTTGACCCGATGAATAGGTATCCATCATCCAGCCCATAACATTTGGATTTGTACCTACATCTGGTGCAGGAATATCCTTTTGCGGCCCAATAATATGTGCAATTTCACTGGTATAACGACGAGTTAAACGCTCTAGCTCACGTGCTGATAGTTTACGCGGATCGACGCGCACCCCCCCCTTTGCACCACCAAAAGGTAAATTTAACACCGCAGTTTTAATGGTCATCCACGCTGAGAGCGCCATCACTTCGTTTAATTCAACTTCTGGATGAAAACGGATACCGCCCTTGCCCGGTCCACGTGAAAGGTTATGCTGTACACGATAGCCTTCAAAGTGCTGAATAGATCCATCATCCATAATAATCGGCACATCGACAATTAAGGCACGTTTGGGGCGTTTTAACGTATCAACATAATCGGCCAGATCTTCACTTAAATAAGGCGCCACGCGGTCTACCTGCGCCAAAAAAGTTTGCCATGCACCGTTGCCGCCATTAGCGTAAGAGAGATTAGACATTATTGTTCCTGTATTTTTAAATTATTGTGGGTTAAATATATAACTGTAGGCAATGAACGCTGCAAGCCTTGCTGTCATTGCATCCTGATCGTATTTTGGATTGCATTCTGCAATGTCCAACAACTTGATTTTTCCACTGCCCTGAATATGCCGCATCAGCTGTTCAAACATTTTTAAATCTATGCCTCTGACCGCCGGCGCACTGACACCCGGCGCAATCGATGCGGCAAAAACATCGAGATCGACCGTGACATATAGCCAATCGACCTCTTGTATAAATTGATCAATTTTAGATAAAACATGTCCCAGCTGAGCTGCTTCAAGCTCATGATCAAAAATACACTGACTGCCTAAACACGCCGCTGTATCAAACAACTTTTTGGTATTGGAATGCTGTGCTGCGCCAATGCAAAGATAGTGAAAAGATTTAGCGTGCTGTTCGCTGAGCTGAGCCGATTGTAAAAACGGTGTGCCAGAAGTTGCATGCACGTCTTCACGTAAATCTAGATGCGCATCAAAATTGATAATGCCGATGTTTTTTTCTGGATGCGTATTTTGTGCATATTGGAAAATGCCGCTAAAACTGCCAAATGCGATCTCATGTCCACCGCCAAACACGATTGGTTTTAAGCCTTGCTGTAAAGACATTTCGACTTGTTCGGCCAAAGCAGCTTGGGCATTTTCCAAGTCACCATTGGCACACACCACTGTACCCAAGTCACGAATTGAAACTTGTGAGTGCACAGGCAAATTTGCCAATTGTTTACGGATTAAATCTGGTGCTTCTGCTGCGCCGATACGTCCACGATTGCGGCGCACGCCTTCATCTGAACTGAAGCCTAAAATCGCAAATTCGGCTGAATCGGATTGATTAACGGTGTGGAAAATACGCCGATGTTCTGCGCCTTCTCCATCCTGCCGCCCTTGCCATTGAAAAGAATGATCCATAATGAATACCGTCTTTAAATCTTCAACGCTTTAAAATAAAAAACTCAGGATTAAAGCGAAGCTCAAGCCTTGGGTTTAAAAATTGAATGACACTAGAGTTCTTTGAAAAAAAATGATCATTAATCAGTATTTAAATTATCAATGAAAATCCCTTCTCCCTTTGGGATG
The DNA here is from genome assembly GCF_023499985.1 of Acinetobacter amyesii. Lineage (NCBI taxonomy): Bacteria > Pseudomonadati > Pseudomonadota > Gammaproteobacteria > Moraxellales > Moraxellaceae > Acinetobacter > Acinetobacter amyesii. Next base: position 23,852 of record NZ_JAMCOU010000006.1, read on the forward strand.
AGGAGTATGCTCCGCAATAGGATGAGGGACTTTAAGCATAAAACAACCTCTCCCTAACCCTCTCCTGAAAGGTGAAGGAACTAACATCATTATTTTTAAAAGTTCTAAAAATCATTTATGAAAGAAGTCTCCTATTCCATTCAAACCTAGATCTGTACCTGCTGGCCTTTATAGATCACTTTTTGATTAAGATCTCCGCCTAGCCAATAGGTAATTTCAGAAGGATGCTGAATATCCCACGCTACAAAATTGGCGAATTTTCCAGCCTCTAAACTGCCATGCATCTTGTGTAAACCAAGCGCTTGCGCAGCATGAATCGTGACTGCCGCCAAAGTTTGTTCTGGCGTCAAACGGAACAAGGTACTGCCCATATTCATCATTAAACGTAGTGACAAAACAGGAGAAGTTCCTGGATTCAGATCTGTCGAAATCGCAATTTTCACCCCATGTGCGATTAAGCTTTCTATGGGCGGAAATTGTGTTTCTCTAAGCAAATAAAATGCGCCCGGTAACAGCACGGCAACAGTGTCTGAGGCCGCCATAGCTTTCACATCATCTTCAGTCATATATTCCAAATGATCTGCAGATAACGCGTGATACGTAGCCGCTAAACTCGAGCCGCCTAAGGCAGACAACTGTTCAGCATGCAATTTAACGGGGAGATTCAATGCTTGTGCGGTTTGAAAAACACGTTCGACTTGTTGGGGGCTAAAAGCCAAATGTTCACAAAAAGCATCCACCGCATCAACTAAGTTTTCAGCATGCAGCTGCGGCAACATTTCACTGCAGATGTAATCAATATAGTCATCGCTGGCATTTTTAAATTCTGGCGGTAAAGCATGTGCAGCCAAACAGGTGCTTCGTACCGTCATTGGTAAAGCTTCCCCTAACTGACGAATCACTTTCAGCATTTTGCGCTCATTGGCTAAATCCAGCCCATAGCCCGATTTAATTTCAATCGCGGTGACGCCTTCACGCTGCAAGTTTTGAATCCGCTTATAAGCAGATCGATACAGTTCAGCTTCTGTCGCCTCGCGTGTTGCGCGCACCGTACTGGCAATACCGCCGCCATTTTTCGCAATTTCAGCATAGCTCACACCTTGCAAACGCTGCTCAAATTCAACACTGCGGTTGCCACCAAATACGCTATGGGTATGACAATCGATGAGTCCGGGAGTCACCCAAGCACCTTTCAGATCAATGCGTTCTACAAATTCTTCATTTGGAATTTCACTGTGCTTGCCAATCCAGTGGATCAGTTCACCTTCTGTAACGATTGCTGCATCTTCAATACTGCTGTATTGACCATTCTGCATTGTCGCAATATGACAATTCAACCAAAGCTTCATTGTTGTATTTCCTGTTCCGCCGCAGCATTTGCCTTGACGGAAACATGTATAAATTAAGAAGTGTTATATTAAGAGTTGGATTCAAATTGCTGTGCAGTAGAATTCGCCTGATTCAAGTTCATTTTTGGACGTACTTTGACAATGTAGGCAATCCATAGAATCACTAGCCAAGCTGCACCTACATAGATTGCAGGTCGAGAGTCTGGGAAATACGCAATGATGCCTAATACAAACAACATGAAGACCACTGCAAATGCAGGCGCATATGGCCAGCCCACAATAGGGAAATCTAAAGCTTTAATTTCTGCTGTAGATAATTTGCGGCGCATACCCATTTGTGACAGCAGAATCATTAGCCACACCCATACCGTCGCAAAAGTCGCAATTGAAGCAATAATCATGAATACATTTTTAGGAATCAGGTAGTTCAATACGACACCGACTAGAAGTACGCCGGCCATCACCACAACTGTCATCCACGGCACACCATTTTTAGACAGCTTGGTAAATACTTTCGGCGCTTGTCCGTCTTGCGCCATGCCGTACAACATACGTCCCGCACCAAATACATCACTGTTAATGGCCGACACTGCTGCTGAAATCACCACAATATTTAAAATCGTAGCAGCAGACCCAATCCCTAGATTTTCAAAGATTTGTACAAATGGGCTGCCCTGCGTACCAATTTGGTTCCAAGGGAAAATCGCCATGAGCACAAAAATAGTCAGTACATAGAATAATAGAATTCGTACAGGAACAGCATTAATCGCTTTTGGAATAGATTTTTTCGGTTCTGCTGTTTCGCCAGCAGTAATACCAATAATTTCAATACCGCCAAATGCAAACACCACTACAGATAAGCAGGCAATCAAGCCGCCAATGCCATTTGGCATAAATCCGTCATGAATCCATAGGTTTTGTAAGCCCGAAACTGCTGCACCATGATCTGAATGGAAGCCATAAAGCATCAGACCGAAACCTCCAATAATCATGGCAATAATGGCGGTGACCTTGATAATCGATAACCAAAACTCTAACTCACCAAAGACTTTGACATGAATTAAGTTAATTGCACCTAAGAACATAATCAGCGAGAGAATCCAGATCCATCTCGGTACATCGGGATACCAGAAGCCCATGTAGATACCGAACGCCGTGACATCAGCCAAGGCCACGATAATCATTTCAAAAACGTAGGTCCAACCCGTGGTAAAACCTGCAAACGGACTGATGTATTTACTTGCATAATGGCTAAATGATCCTGAAACAGGATTGTGTACAGACATTTCACCTAAAGCGCGCATCACGATATAAATTGCGATACCCGCAACAATATAAGCAATCAGTACTGATGGCCCTGCCATTTGTATGGCACTTGCCGAACCGTAAAATAGTCCTGTGCCAATCGCGGAACCTAAAGCTAAAAATCGGATATGGCGGGTATTGAGTCCCCGCTGTAAGGTAGAACCCTGTGATGCTTCTTGTGACATTTTGATCTCCAATCCATGAGGAAATTTTTATTTGATCGGGCCGCATCATGCGACCCTATTCTCAATCACAAACTTATTTTAGGCTTGGCAATAAACCATCAATGATCAATTCATTTAAGCAGCCGCTTGCCAATAATTCGCTCGCCTGTTCAATGTCTGGCGCGAAGAAACGGTCTTCACTGTAGTACGGCACTTGGTCACGTAGTGCTTTACGCGCGCGTTCCAATTTAACCGAGCTTTTTAAGCCTTTACGGAAGTCTAAACCTTGACATGCGCCCAGCCATTCAATGGCTAAAATACCACGCACATTGTCCGCCATAGACCATAAACGCTTGCCCGCATTTGGTGCCATAGATACATGGTCTTCTTGGTTTGCAGAAGTTGGCAGGCTGTCTACACTGGCTGGATGCGCCAATGCTTTGTTATCACTTGCTAAAGCAGCAGCAGTCACCTGTGCAATCATAAAGCCAGAGTTCACACCGCCATTTTCCACCAAGAATGGTGGAAGCTGTGACATGTGGCGGTCCATCATCATCGAAATACGGCGCTCAGACAGTGAACCTACTTCTGCAATAGCCAAGGCTAAATTGTCTGCTGCCATTGCTACAGGTTCAGCATGGAAGTTACCGCCAGAAATCACATCGCCTTCTTTGGCAAAAACGAGTGGATTGTCAGATACCGCATTGGCTTCTATTTCAAGCACCTCTGCCGCTTGGCGGATTTGAGTTAAGCATGCACCCATCACCTGTGGCTGACAGCGCAGCGAATACGGATCTTGTACCTTTTCACAATCTTCATGCGAATGACCAATTTCACTTTCGTCAGTCAATAGATCACGATATGCAGCAGCTACATCAATTTGACCGCGCTGCCCTCGTACTTCATGTACACGTGCATCAAATGGTGAACGTGAACCAAGCATTGCTTCTATACTTAAACCGCCGCATACAGTTGCAGCTGCAAATAAATCTTCTGCTTCAAATAAACCGCGCAGCGCATAGGCTGTAGACACTTGTGTACCATTGAGCAGTGCCAAGCCTTCTTTTGCTGCCAATGCAATCGGCTCTAGACCTGCGATTTTCAAAGCTTCAACAGCTGAAATCCACTCGCCTTTATAACGCGCTTTGCTTTCACCTAGTAAAACCAATGACATATGTGCAAGCGGTGCTAAATCACCTGAAGCTCCTACAGAACCTTTTAAAGGAATATGCGGATAAACTTCAGCATTAATAAGTGCCAAAAGCGCTTCAATGACTTTTAAACGAATACCTGAAAAACCGCGCGCCAAACTGTTGGCTTTGAGCAGCATAATCAAACGCACCATTGAATCATCGAGCGCTTCGCCTACACCTGCGGCATGCGATAAAACCAATGAACGCTGTAATTGCTCTAAATCTTCTTGCGCAATTTTAGTTGAGGCCAATAAACCAAAACCTGTATTAATGCCGTAAGCCGTGCGGCCTTCACGAATAATTTGCTCAACACAATCGACACTGGCTTGAATGGCTGGAATGGCCTGCTGATCTAGCTTAACTTTGATCGGCTTTAAAAATGCTTCACGTAATTCTGCTAAATTAAGTTTGCCTGGTTGAATTAAAAGTTCCATGTGTACAGCCCTGTTTCCTATTTTTTATGCGCTGCTGACTCATCAGGAGAGAGTTGAGATGAATCAGCAGTTGTCCTTTTTACGGCTTAGCCAGTAATCATCGGCAGATTTAAGCCCTGTTCTTTTGCACAGTCAATTGCTATATCATATCCAGCATCTGCATGGCGCATTACACCTGTCGCAGGGTCATTGGTCAGTACTCTCGCAATACGTTCTGCTGCTTCGTCTGTACCATCACACACAATTACCACACCTGAATGCTGTGAAAAGCCCATGCCTACGCCGCCGCCATGATGCAATGATACCCAAGTTGCACCGCCGGCTGTATTGAGCAAAGCATTCAGTAATGGCCAATCTGATACTGCATCTGATCCATCTTGCATCGATTCAGTTTCACGGTTTGGACTAGACACAGACCCCGAGTCTAAGTGGTCACGGCCAATCACCACGGGTGCAGATAGTTCGCCTGTACGTACCATTTCATTAAATGCCAAGCCAAGTTTTGCACGCAGGCCTAGACCTACCCAGCAAATACGCGCTGGCAAACCTTGGAATGCGATTCGTTCACGCGCCATATCTAACCAATGATGCAAATGCTCATCATCTGGAATCAGCTCTTTCACTTTTGCATCAGTTTTGTAGATGTCTTCTGGGTCACCAGAAAGCGCAGCCCAACGGAAAGGACCAATACCGCGGCAGAATAATGGACGAATATAAGCAGGTACAAAACCAGGGAAATCGAATGCGTTTTCTACGCCTTCTTCTTGCGCCATTTGACGGATATTGTTGCCATAGTCAAAGGTTGGAACGCCCATTTTTTGGAAGTCCAGCATCGCTTGAACATGAACAGCCATAGATTGCTTCGCGGCTTTTACCACTGCATCTGGTTCAGTTTGCGCGCGTTCACGGTATTCTTCCCATGTCCAGCCAATTGGCAGGTAACCATTTAATGGGTCATGCGCACTGGTTTGATCCGTCACCATGTCTGGATGTACACCGCGGCGTACCAGCTCAGGTAAAATTTCTGCAGCATTGCCATGCAACGCAATTGAAATGGCTTTCCCTTCTTTGGTATAGCGCTCAATACGTGCTAAAGCGTCGGCTAAATCGGTTGCTTGCTCATCTACATAACGGGTACGTAAACGGAAATCGATGCTGGCTTGCTGGCATTCAATGTTTAAAGAACACGCGCCTGCCAAAGTTGCAGCCAATGGCTGTGCACCGCCCATACCGCCTAAACCTGCTGTTAATACCCAACGTCCTGTTAAGTCACCGTTGTAATGCTGACGGCCTGCTTCCACAAAAGTTTCATAAGTACCTTGCACAATGCCTTGGCTGCCAATATAAATCCATGAGCCTGCTGTCATTTGACCATACATCGCCAAACCTTTGGCATCCATTTCATTAAAATGCTTCCAGTTTGCCCAATGTGGTACAAGGTTTGAGTTTGCAATTAATACACGCGGTGCATTTTTATGGGTTTTGAACACCCCTACTGGCTTACCAGACTGAACTAGCAAAGTTTCGTGGTCTTCTAAATCTTTTAAAGTTTCAACAATTTTGTCATAGCATTCCCAGTTACGCGCTGCACGGCCAATCCCGCCATACACCACCAATTCTTTTGGGTTCTCTGCGACATCTGGATCCAAATTATTCATCAACATGCGTAGCGGCGCTTCTGTTAACCAGCTTTTTGCATTTAACGTTGTACCGCGAGGGGCGCGAATTTCTACATCACGAAATTTTGTAGTTGTTGTCACCGTTGGACTCCTTCCATTCAACAATCTGTTTTTTCTAATGACATCCCTTCAGCACTAATACAAACATGTGCTTACTTGTATATACATGTACATATAATATGCATGTCTACCGATCTTTGAAAAGACCTCACTATTGAAAAAAGTGAAATTAATATATAAACGAATGTTTTAATTGATTTTAAAGTTTGATGACTTTAGTTGTAGTATGAAAATTTATGCGATATATTTGGCATTTTTAAAGACGTCAACTGAATAAAATAGCTCAATGAAACAGCAATCCTTCGCTGTATCTTGTGGTAATTCGATCTTTAATGTTTCATCTTGATTGGCAATTTTTAGACATTCAAATGCTGCCAAATGATACATTTTTTCATGAATGGAAATCTGTAACTGATCTGCCATATTAAAGATCAGGATGTCTTGTGCTGCAGATAAAACCGTCTGTTTTTCACACCCTGCCATCCTCTGCATACGTGGCCTTACTTTTTGTGCATTGTAAATCAGGTTCAAGTCACGAATGGGCCCATCGATTAATTGGCAAAATACTGCTAACTCGCCATCAAAGGAAAATAAGTCACGTGCGCAAACATCGACATGTGATTGCTTGGCAATTTGCAGCCGCATTCCAGCACCAGATAGCGTAGAAATAATGCGCTTTTTCCCTTCAAAATAAGAAAAATCACCATCATTTTCCACATCCGCCATAGACACACGCCAATCAAAATCACCTTTAGCTAAGCTAGATTGACGTGCAATTTCAAAGGTAGAACCTAGACCATTTTTCCATGGCATTTTTTGATAATCATGCAGCTTCAATACTTGAATCATTGCACGAATTTTCCTTCCAAATAATAACGGCTGCCCGGATATGTTAAGCGTGCACTAGAAATTAATTGTTTATTTGACCACGTACGGCGACGTATAAGCAGACACGGCTCTTGTTTGGTAATTTTCAGCCATTTGCATTCCTGCGCATTGGCTAAAACGGCTTCTACTATGTGTTCACCTTCATTGACCGGTGCCTGCGCCATTAAATAGGCATTGGGGGTAAGCTTGCTAAAGTCCTGCTGTAAATAGTCAGGGATTAATGCTGCATTCACCAAACGGTCTTCAATTTGTACAGGTACTTCATTTTCATAATGAATAATGATGGAATGAAAAAGTGTCTCGCCTTCTTTGGTTTGCATAAACAAGGCTTGCTGCACATCCGCCTGTACTTTTTCTAGTTTTAGAACTTCAGCGCGATGAATATGGTTCCGTGCCACAATTTCATCTGCAATATTATGAATTTGAAATAAGGCCGAATGACCTTGGCCTTCTGCGACAAATGAACCCACACCTTGTACGCGTACCAAAACTTTATCAGTAGTCAACTCACGTAAGGCACGATTGACCGTCATACGGCTACAATTGAGTAATTTGACCAATTCGCTTTCAGAGGGAATTTTGTCATTTACTTTCCATTCACCGCTATAAATTTTGCTTTGAATGTACTGCTTCACCTGAGCATAAAGCGGTGATGGCGCTTCTATCCCTTTTGTTTCTTCTAAAACTGAATTTGATAACATCTGCTTCTCTTCAATCACAATCTTTATTTATCTTTAGATCAACAATCTTGCAAAAGTAGATCTAATATGATTTCTAAGATAACTACATTAAAACATTAGAATAAAGAGCAGTATAAGCCAAAATCAACTTGTATATACAAGTATTTTAATTCATCTTTAAAATAAAGAAATTGACCTTGAATCTAACTCATCTTTTATAAACTTAACTAAAGTCATTTCATCTTAATTATTTTTTATCGCCTGCCCAGTTTTACCCCAAATATTCCTATATCGAGTTTTTACAGCTCCCTTTATATTCTTTGACAACTTTTGTATATAAATTGCTTTTATTCAAAAAATTTTCACAAAAAAAAAGCCTCTGTATCACTACAGAGGCTTTTTTGAATATGGCGGAAGCGGTGAGATTCGAACTCACGGAGGACTCGCGCCCTCGTCGGTTTTCAAGACCGGTGCATTAAACCGCTCTGCCACGCTTCCATGTGCGCCATAATACGGAGGTTTTATTCATCTGACAAGTAAAAATTACAACTAAACCATTCAAATGAATATTGTTTCGCCAAATCCTTAAAGTTTAGCCGCAAGCTCCGCACCTTCACGTATTGCGCGTTTCGCATCTAACTCTGCTGCTAGTTTTGCACCACCAATAATATGGTAATTGGCAAGGGTTTTCTCACCCTGTTCTGGCATCAAATGCTTCACCGATTCCTGACCAGCACAGACAACAATCGTATCTACACGTAATAATTGATCATGCCCTTCATATTCAACCCAAAGACCTTCATCAGTAATGGCTTTGTATTGAACACCACGCAGCATACGAACCGCATTTTTCTTTAATTGTGCACGATGTACCCAGCCTGATGTTTTACCTAACCCAGCACCAATTGCAGTTGTTTTACGTTGTAATAAGTAGATTTCACGAACAGGAGGTTCGATCTCAGCAGCCTGCATACCGCCTTCTGTTACATAGTTCGGATTTGGATCAACACCCCACTCCCGCTGCCAATCCGCTAAAGGCATTGGTTGTGGCTGATGTGGTGGTTTGAGTAAAAATTCAGATACATCAAAGCCAATGCCGCCTGCACCAATCACAGCAACTTTATTGCCCACAGCTGCGCCTTTCAGCACTTCTGCATAAGACAAGACATTCGGTGCATCACTACCTTCAATTTTTAAGCTGCGAGGAACCACACCTGTTGCAATAACAACTTCCTCAAACCCTTCACGTTCAAGCTGTTCACGGTTTACACGCGTATTTAAACGCAAATCCACACCCGTTTTTTCGATTTGAACTTTAAAGTAGCGAATCGTTTCATGAAATTCTTCTTTGCCGGGAATGACTTTTGCCAAATTAAATTGACCACCCACCTCTGCACCAGCTTCAAATAATGTCACCGCATGGCCTCGGCTTGCTGCAACCGTTGCAGCAGACATGCCTGCCACACCACCACCGATGACTGCAATGCGCTTCGGTTTTTTGGTCTTTAAATAAACCAATTCAGTTTCATATGCCGCTCGTGGGTTGACCAAACACGTCGCACGCTGATTTTTAAAAGTATGATCTAAACAGGCTTGGTTACAGGCAATACAGGTATTAATTTCATCGACACGGTTGGTCGCAGTTTTATTTACCCAAAACGGATCTGCCAAGAATGGACGTGCCATTTGCACCATATCTGCCTTGCCTGAAGCTAAAATTTCTTCAGCTGTATCTGGCATATTGATACGGTTGGACGCAATGACAGGGATCGCAACATGTTTTTTGACTTCAGCGGTATAGTCCACAAACGCTGCGCGAGGCACTGAGGTTACAATTGTCGGAATACGTGCTTCATGCCAACCAATCCCCGTGTTCAATAACGTCACACCTGCAGCTTCCAATGCTTTAGCAACAGTAATGACTTCTGCCATGGTGTTCCCATCATGAACCAAATCAAGCAATGACAAACGGAAGCAGATAATAAATTTCTCACCCACTTCAGCACGTATTGATTTCACAATATCAACCGCAAGGCGCATACGATTTTCAATTTCACCGCCCCAACGGTCTGTCCGTTGGTTGACATGACGACTTAAAAACTGATTCAGCAAGTAGCCTTCTGAACCCATGATTTCAACACCATCATAGCCGGCCTTATGTGCAAGGCTTGCCGTTTTGACATAATCATCAATGGTTGAAAGAATTTGTTTGTCCGTTAATTGACGTGGTTTAAAAGGTGAAATCGGAGATTTAATCGGACTTGCTGACACTGCAAAAGGCTGATAGCCATAACGCCCAGCATGCAAGATTTGCATTAAAATTTTGGCACCATGTTTATGTACTGCATGGGTAACCAAGCGATGTGGAGCAATATCACCTAAAGTATTCATGGTACCGCCAGCAGGTAACAGCCAACCTTGACGGTTTGGCGAAATACCGCCTGTAATAATCAGACCGACACCACCTTTCGCACGCTCACCAAAATAAGCCGCAAGCTTAGGATAATTATAAAAACGATCTTCCAGCCCACTATGCATGGACCCCATCACGACACGGTTTTTAATCGTGGTAAAACCCAAATGTAAAGGCTTTAAAATATTTGCATAGCTAGTCGTTGTCATGCTGAATCCTTATTTTGGCTTTGCAACTTGTTGCATAACACTTTAGCGGTTTTTTTATATTTTGGGATGACAATTTAGAAAATATTCTTCGCCTTTATGGTCAATACCTCCGGATATATTAATCCTTTAACCATAAAAAAAGCCGTGAACTTTCATATCACGGCATGTTGTTTTTAAAGCATTATTTCCAGTTTTTCAGCTTGCTGGTTTGTCCAATCCCCACATTAAAGCTATTAGTCGGATCCAGCTTTTGATAATGATTTTTTAATGCAGGCTTCGCCACATACAAATGTCCAACATTGTGTTCCGCAGGATATTCAGCGCCACGATCATCGAGTAAATGCCACATTGCATGTTCCATTGCCAAAGGATCTACACCTTTTTTCACAATATAATCTTGATGAAACACATGGCAGAGAAAATGTCCATAATAGAGTTTATGGATAATTTGCTCATTCATGGCTTTTGGCAAAGTTTCGACCCATTCACGATCATTGCGACGTAATGCAATATCTAAAGCCACTATATCTTCAACTTCTGAACGATGCGTATCACGATATCGAATGGCAGCACCTGCCACAGCAAAACGATGTAAAAATGCCTTGCGACCTTCTTCATCCGTACATTTAAAATAATTGCCTGAGGTTTTATCTAAAAAATACGTTTTCAAATACGCACCAACTTGATCAACATCCTGATTTTCAATACGAATCATCAAATGATGTTCATATAAATCACGAAATTCATTCATACGTTTTGGCAGATGATTCGGCATAAATTTAGTGACAAGTTGTAAAACTTTATCCGACAAACCTCGCAAGCCCAGTTTTTCTAAATAGCCATCGACTTTATCTTTCATGGCAAAAGCAGCAGGAACTTTTGCGGTGCCGAATTTTTCAATAAATACAAAAGAATCTTTACCGTATTCAGCCCCAATATCGTATGCCACGCGATGAATGTACTCACCCGCAATCGGGAGGCGTGCAAGATCTTTTAATAGAAAACGACGAATTTCTGTTAAATCATCTTGCGAATTGGTTCCCACATAAAACACCTGACTAGGAATTTTTTCAAAGGTATCTAAACGTACTGCAAAGACGCAGACCTTACCTGCTGAACCCGATGCTTCAAATAGTCGACTCGGATCTGCATTAAAACGTGCAGGTGTATTTTCATCGACTTGTTTAACGTCATGTGAGTAGCGTTGATCTGATGCACAGCAACTTGAATTATTCACAATGTCATTGATTTGATAATTTTTATTTTCCAGCGCTGTGAGGATTTCTTCAGGCGTATTGCCAAGATTGACACCTAGATGATTGACCAACTCTAACTCACCTGACTCATTCACTTTTGCATACAGTGCAAGCTCTGTATAGGCAGGACCGCGGCGTACCAAAGCACCCCCTGAGTTATTGCATACGCCGCCCAAAACCGATGCCCCAATACACGAAGAACCAATCACCGAATGAGGTTCACGATTATATGGCAGCAAATCTTTTTCAAGTTTGTCTAATGTCGCACCCGGTAGACAAATCACTTGCTTGCCTTCATTAATCACTTGGATGCCAACCAAACGACGAGTACTTATCAGCACCACAGGACGGTCATAGTCATCACCAAAAGGCGTTGAACCACCTGTCAAACCGGTATTGGCGGCTTGCATAATCACAATACAATTTGCATCCACAGCCGCTTGCAACACATGCCATTGCTCAAGTAATGAGCCCGGTGTAACCACAGCCAATACTTTTCCTGCACCATAACGGCGACCTTGGCGGTATAAACGTGTGTCTTTATCTTCAGTTAGAACATGTTGCTTACCGACGATGTTGATAAGGTTTTGAATGGTTTGTGATGATTGAGTTTGCATGCTCGTAGAATTTTCCATTTTCAATTTTTTCTCTCCTCGCTAAAGAGGAATTGCATTGTTGTGCAATGAAAAAATATTGATTTAAATAATTTTAAACAACGTAGGTTTATTTGCACATATCAAAAGTTTTTAGTCATTGTTATTAAAATCTATAATGAATATCCCTTCTCCCTTAGGGATGAATAGCAATGCTACGCAAGAGGGTTAGAAGAATTATTCAATAAATACCTCTCCCTAACCCTCTCCTACAAGGAGAGGGAACTTTCATTTTTTAATTTTTTTTGATGACGAATAACTTTCCCAAGAGATCTATTCAAAAAATCACCCAGCCAACTCTTTCTCTAACTTCACCAAACAATCAGATGTAATATCCGCAATGGTTTTTGCACCAGTTAAGGTCATCGCAACACGCATTTCTTTATCAATCAGTTCTAGAAGATTGGAAACACCCTCACCACCTGCTGCACCGAGTGCATAAACAAATGCGCGACCGAGCATACAGGTATCTGCACCCAAAGCCAGCATACGCACCACATCTAAACCATTTCGAATACCTGAGTCAGCAAGAATTTTAATATCGCCTTTTACTGCATCTGCAATTGGCGGTAATGCACGCGCTGAAGATAAAACACCATCGAGCTGACGACCACCATGGTTTGACACCACGATGCCATCTGCACCAAAACGCACAGCATCTTTGGCATCTTCAGGGTCAAGTATGCCTTTAATGACCATCGGGCCATCCCAAAATTCTCGAATCCACTCAAGGTCTTTCCATGAAATTGATGGGTCAAAGTTATTGCCCAACCAGCCGATATAATCTTCCAAACCTGTTGGTTTGCCCAAGTATTTAGAAATATTCCCTAAGTCATGCGGACGACCTAATAAACCCACATTCCACGCCCAGTGTGGGTGGAAACACGACTGCATATAACGGCGCATGGCAGCATTTGGGCCGCTCATCCCCGAGTGTGCATCACGGTAACGTGCGCCCGGAACAGGCATATCCACGGTAAACACCAGAGTTGAACAGCCTGCTGCTTTGGCACGTTCTAAGGCATTTTTCATAAAGCCACGGTCACGTAGCACATACAACTGAAACCACATGGGACGCTGAATCGCAGGCGCCACTTCTTCAATTGGACATACTGAAACGGTAGACAGCGTAAATGGAATGCCCTTTTTATCTGCGGCAACGGCTGCTTGAACTTCGCCGCGGCGTGCATACATCCCGGTTAAACCCACAGGTGATAAAGCCACTGGCATCGATAAAGTTTCATTAAACAGTTGGGTTTCTAGACTCAGCTGTGACATGTCATTCAGCACACGTTGACGCAACGCTATTTTTGATAAATCTTCTACATTACGCTTTAAGGTATATTCGGCATACGCCCCGCCATCGATGTAATGAAATAAAAATGGCGGTAAACGACGACGTGCCGCTTCACGGTAGTCATTGGCAGAAGAAATAATCATGCTTATATCCTGTTTAATCGACTGGCACGCTGACGTCGAGCTTCTTCTTCATCAATCATACGCACCTGTTGTACTACAAACTCAATGTGTCCACAGACTGCTTTACGTGCAGCTTCAGGATCACGACGTTCAATTGCATTCATGACTTGAAAGTGCTGATCATGCAATTGATCAAATCGGTGTGCTTCGCTATAAACTTTTCGACGACCTAAAACGACATTAAATTGCAACAGATCAAATAGACCACGCATCATCTGAATCAACACTAAATTATGTGAAGCTTCAGCAATTGCTAAATGAAATTTGGCATCTGCACGCGCTGCTTCATCGTCATTGCCTAAAGCCTGAAAATGATTGATCTGATCATAATAATGTCGGATATGTGCCAAGTCCTCTGCTGTAGCACGTTGTGCCGCATACCATGCGGTACCACCTTCTAAAATAATGCGCGCCTCTTGCACATCAAAACGGTAGGCAGGGTCTTCACTAATCAAACTGCTGATGGGCTGCACAATTTGATAACTCGACCAAGTCGCAGGTAATTGCTTTAAAAAAGTCCCCGCACCGACTTTACTGACCAACACGCCCATGCTGGTCAATTGAGAAATCGCTTCGCGTAAAGAGGTGCGTGAGACGCCAAGTTGTTCACACAGTTTCCGTTCAGCAGGCAGACGATCTCCAACTTGCATATTGCTTTCTTCAATCAATACACGAAGACTTTGAACAGTTTTATCAGAGACTTTCATCTGCTTTCCTTAACGTTGTTACACAATGCGTGTTATGGAATCATCCAAGGGAACACATAAGCTTGTAGGGTGATTAAAATCCCCATCATGATTGTGAACGTTATACTGTGTTTTACGGTAAAACGGAATAAATCAGACTCTTTACCTACCAAGCCAACTGCCGCACATGCAATTGCAATTGACTGCGGAGAAATCATTTTTCCAGTCACACCACCACTGGTATTGGCAGCAACGAGTAATACTTCTGGCACACCAATTTGCTGTGCAGTAGTTGCCTGTAATGCAGCAAATAGTGCATTGGCTGACGTATCTGAACCCGTAAGGAAGACACCAAGCCATCCTAAAAATGGCGAGAAGAAGGTAAAGGCTTGGCCTGTATGCGCAAGTGCCAATGCCAATGTTGCCGACATCCCTGAATAGTTGGCGATAAATGCAAAAGCCAAGACCATTCCAATCGAATAAATTGGAATTTTTAATTCATTAATAGTTTCACCAAAGGTCACAATTGCTTCTTTAGGCTTCATTTTTAAGAAAATAATCGTAATGATCGCAGCGATAACAATTGCCGTACCTGTTGCCGAAAACCAATCAAATTTATAGATGGCATCGTAGTCCTTCATTTCAGGTACGACTGGCGGCATCTTTTGAACTAATTGGTGTAAAAATGGCACTTTGATCGAAATAACCATGTCATGCAGCGCGCCATCTTTGGTAAATAAATCCTTAAACGGTTTAATACTCCAGATCGTAACCATCATCGTTAAGATCGCAAATGGCGACCACGCTTTTGCAATTTGACCTAAGCTATATTTTTGCTGTTTTTGTGCAGCAACATCTTCACTCATCGTCGCATCTTGATCTGCAAAGCGAAAAATATGTTTAGGCTGCCAATATTTAAATAAAATCGTTAATGACACTAAAGAGGCAATCGCCGCGGTAATATCTGGTAATTCAGGACCGACAAAGTTCGAGGTTAGGTACTGTGCAATCGCAAAGCTACTCGCGCCAACCACAACTGCAGGCCAAGTTTCCTTCACACCGCGCCAGCCATCCATAATCGCCATAATCCAAAACAGTACAATCGGCACCATAAATGGCAGCTGACGGCCGACCATCTGACTGATTTCCATTGTATCAACACCAGACACTTGCCCAGCAACGATAATTGGAATACCCATCGCACCGAAAGCCACTGGCGCTGTATTTACGATCAGACAAAGACCTGCCGCATATAAAGGCTTAAAGCCTAAACCTACCAATAGTGCTGCGGTAATCGCCACAGGGGCACCAAATCCCGCCGCACCTTCGAGGAAAGTACCGAAAGCAAAGCCAACTAACAGCATCTGTAAACGTTGATCTTCAGTAATCGAAAGAATCGAAGAACGGATGATGTCAAACTGCCCTGTTTTGACAGAGATTTTATACAGGAACACCGCACCAATAATGATCCATGCAATCGGCCATAAACCGTAGAAGAAACCGTAGACCATCGAAGCCAATGCCATAAGCGCAGGCATGTCATAGGCAAATAAAGACACCAAAAGTGCCAGTACAACGGTGATCGTACCTGCCACACTGCCTTTTAAACGAAATACAGCAAGCGCCAAGAAAAAAAAGATAATCGGAATGAGCGCAATTAAACTTGATATCCATATATTCCCCATTGGGTCATATATTTGCTGCCATTGAAGCATTGTCATCTCCTTGAAATGCTTACTAAGATTTAATTATTGAGCAATATCAGCATGTGGTCTTTTTTCATTGGTATGACCAATATAAAAATCAAAGACATAAAAACTCATACTATTGCTGAAATACTCTGCAATTTTTAAATATTTCAACTCAATCATTCAAGCTTTTCTTGTTTTTGGTATGACCAATACTCTATGCGAAAACGTTATTTTCCAGTTTGAATTTTTAACAACAATTTTTTAAATATCTGTTTTATAATTATTATTTATGAATAAATTCTATAAAATATACTTTAGTCTAATAACCAAGCTTTGTTTGACTTCAGTCTCATTTCAGCGAAAAGGATAAAAACCAAATCAACCCAATATTGGTATGACCATTTATTTAAATCAAATAGATTTCTTTATATTTGCATCCTATTTCTTTCAGAAAATGCATTTTCCGCCTGCAAAAACTAGATGAAGTATTCAACAATAGATTTCAACGATCATTTTTTTCCACTTCATCGCTTGTATCTCATGATTTTTTAGAAAAACCGTGCAGAAAAGTGCTACAATCGCGCACATATATGTATTCTTTCAGGCCACCCATTCTCGGTGCCTATATTTATATCGTTAGGATTAACAATGACTGATAATGCAACTATCTTGCAGAATGTCCCAGTTGGCAAAAAAGTTGGTATTGCCTTCTCTGGTGGTCTAGATACTTCAGCTGCGCTTTTGTGGATGAAACAAAAAGGTGCGGAACCTTATGCTTACACAGCAAACTTAGGTCAACCTGATGAAGACGACTACGATGCGATTCCAAAAAAAGCGGAAGCGTATGGCGCAGTTAAAGCTCGCTTAGTTGATTGTCGTTTACAACTTGCTTTAGAAGGTATTGCGGCTATTCAATGTGGCGCTTTCCACATTTCAACTGGTGGTATGCCTTATTTCAACACGACTCCTCTTGGTCGTGCAGTTACAGGTACGATGCTTGTAACCGCGATGAAAGAAGATGACGTAAACATCTGGGGTGACGGTTCGACTTATAAAGGTAACGACATTGAACGTTTCTATCGTTATGGTCTATTGACTAACCCAGCACTTAAAATTTACAAACCGTGGTTAGACCAAACCTTTATTGACGAATTAGGTGGCCGTGCAGAAATGTCACAGTTCCTAATCGACAACGGTTTTGACTACAAAATGTCAAAAGAGAAAGCGTACTCAACTGACTCAAACATGTTAGGTGCGACTCACGAAGCAAAAGATCTTGAATACCTTAATGCGGGTATCAAAATCGTAGACCCAATCATGGGCGTTGCTTTCTGGAAAGATGACGTAGAAGTAAAAGCTGAAGAAGTTTCTGTAACTTTCGAAGAAGGCTTCCCTGTTGCATTAAATGGCAAACGCATCGAAAACCCAGTTGAGTTCATTCTTGAAGCTAACCGTATCGGTGGTCGTCATGGTCTAGGTATGTCTGACCAAATCGAAAACCGTATCATTGAAGCAAAATCTCGTGGTATCTACGAAGCTCCGGGTATGGCACTTCTTCATATTGCTTATGAACGTTTAGTGACTGGTATTCATAACGAAGACACCATCGAACAATACCGTATTAACGGTCTGCGTTTAGGTCGTCTTCTTTACCAAGGTCGTTGGTTCGATTCTCAATCATTAATGCTTCGTGAAACTGCGCAGCGTTGGGTTGCTAAAGCAATCACTGGTACGGTGACTTTAGAACTTCGTCGTGGTAATGACTACACTATTCTAAACACTGAATCTCCTAACCTCACTTATGAAGCTGAGCGTTTAACTATGGAGAAAGGTGACTCTATGTTTAGTCCTGCTGACCGTATCGGTCAATTGACTATGCGTAACCTAGATATCACAGATACTCGCGCTAAATTAGGCATCTACACAAATTCTGGCTTACTTGCAGTAGGTACAGGTTCTGCAGTACCTCAATTAAAAGACAAAAACAAATAAGATTTGTTGAGTCATAAAAAACCGCGCAGGTTGCGCGGTTTTTTATTGCCGATTTCAGAAAATTACACTGACAAATTAAACATTAAGCCACATGCGCTGAACGAATCGACTGATAGTAAATTTGATTCCGGCCTAATTGTTTCGCACGATACAACGCCTGATCGGCAATATTTAACAGTTCATCCTTCGTCATATTTTCAGCACGATATACCGTAATACCCAAACTAATAGTGACGTGATTTGAAACCTGTGATTTAGCATGTGGAATTTCTAAACGATCGATTGCTTTATAAATATTTGACGCTACCGCATAAGCACCATGCGCATCGGTTTCAGGCAATAAAACCACAAATTCTTCACCACCATATCGCGCTACAAAATCCATATGTCGAATGGCATTTTTAATGGTTTTGGCAATGGTTGAAATTACATCATCGCCTTTTTGATGACCGTAAAAATCGTTATAGTTTTTAAAATGATCAACATCGATAAACAGCACAGCAAGCGAGGTGTTATTACGTCGAGATTGCTCATAAAAGGTATCGAGCATTTCATCAAAAGTACGTCGGTTTGAAATCTTGGTTAATTCATCATGCTGACTTAGATGCAAAAGCTCTGTGGTATGAATACGATGGATTTTTTCACTAATATCCGCGCGCAGCATATTCAAAAAAATCATCCGTTCACGTGCACAGAGCATCTTACTGATTGCAAAACCCAATACACAGCTTCCAATCAGTACACGCCCCAACACCATTACATCAAATTTCACTTCTAATGAAAAAAGCATCAACATGGTGACCACAGCAGCCAACAAGCCAGACATTAACATTTGGACTGGTTTCACCCCCGTCAAAATATAGCTCAAGATATAAATCATACAAAGGATCATCATGGCCTGATGTTTAAGTGCTTCGGTATACACAGTCATGGTGAGCCAAGACATTGAAATAACAGCCCAAAACACTACAAACATACTGGCATGTGAAAAATAAGGCTTCAGCCGGTCATAACGGGCAAAGGTATATAAAGCCAAAAGACACAGCGCACCATTGAGCTGACCAACCAAACAACGAATAAAATCATGCACAAAATGCTGTTGATTAATTATCCAGTAATCTCCGGGAATGATCAGCATCGTGAGCACAAAGTAGATCAACACTCCCATCCAGAAAAAATGACGTATGTTGGTTTGCGCACGATCGAGGTTTAAAGTCCAAAATTGTGTTTCCAGTTTTTTAGGAAACATTTCCCCTACACGGCGAGTTTGCCGTGTAATCAGTTCCTCTATTTTTTCTTTATCGTATTGCAACTTTGCAAGGTTATACTTGTATTCCATTTCCAAGCATTTATCTAATTCTTTTAGTCATTTAAAAATACCACAGTTTTATTCTTAATTTATATCTGTTCAGTCATTTGTACATAAATCTCGTTACCATTTTCACATTATTTGCATTATCATTTGTTTTATTTCCAAGCTTGGAATCGCTGTGAATACGATTACTCTTCTTCAGCCAGATGATTGGCATGCACATTTACGTGACGGTCTAGCCCTAAAGCGTACAGTTCCTGATTTAGCACAACAATTCTCTCGCGCGATTTGTATGCCAAATACCGTACCACCGGTAAAAACCATTGAAGAAGCAAATGCATACCGTGAACGTATCATGGCACATGTTCCTGAAGGCGTTCACTTTGACCCGCGCATGGTGCTCTATTTCACAGACAACACACCTGCTAGTGAAGTTAAAAAAATTAAAGAGTCTGAGCATGTTAATGCCATTAAGCTCTATCCAGCGGGTGCAACCACGAACTCGGACAGTGGTGTCAGTGATATTAGTAAAGTCTATGGTGTGATTGAGCAACTCGAAGAACACCAAGTGCCATTACTGTTACATGGTGAAGTGACGCATAACCATGTCGATATTTTTGACCGTGAAAAACGTTTCCTTGATGAAGTGCTTTCTCCACTGTTAAAACAGTTCCCTAAATTAAAATTGGTGCTAGAACACATCACTACTAGCGAAGCTGCGCATTTTGTATTAGAACAAGACCGTAATGTCGCTGCGACAATCACACCACAACATTTATTGTTTAACCGTAATGATATGTTGGTGGGTGGTATTAAACCGCATTTCTATTGCTTACCGATTTTAAAACGTCAAACCCATCAGCAAACTTTGCTCGAAGTCGCGACCAGTGCGAACCCTAAATTTTTCTTAGGTACAGACAGTGCGCCGCACTCAAAAAATGCTAAAGAAAATGCATGTGGCTGTGCAGGATGTTATAGTGCACCAACAGCAATTGAGCTATACGCTCAAGCATTTGATCAAGTCGGTAAAATCGACCGTTTAGAAGGTTTTGCAAGCCACTTTGGTGCAGACTTCTACGGACTCCCTCGAAATACCAATACCATTACCTTGGTAAAAGAAGATCAAGTGATCCCTGAAAGTTTAGACTACTTGGATGGCGAAAAAATTATTCCGTTGTATGCGGGTAAGACCATCCAATGGAGAAAAGTGTGACAGATGAAACTCGACCAGTCATTGGTCAACGTTTCCGTGGATTCCTACCTGTTGTTGTCGATGTCGAAACAGCAGGTTTTAATTCACAGACCGATGCCTTACTGGAAATTGCAGCTATTCCTATTGTGTATGATGCAGAAGGTAACTTTGTACCGGGTGAAGCCCACCATGCACATATCAATCCGTTTGAAGGTGCCAACCTTGACCGTCGCTCACTGGATTTTATTGGTGTAGATCCATTTAATCCGATGCGTATGGCCATGGCTGAAGATGAGAAATCAGCATTAAAACGTATTTTTAAGTCAGTGAATGAAGTACGTCGTCAACAAAACTGCACTCATGCGGTTTTAGTTGGTCACAATGCCCATTTTGATTTAGGGTTTGTACAGGCAGCTATTGCACGTACAGGAACAAAAAATCAAAATCCTTTCCATAGTTTTTCCGTATTCGATACAGTGACTTTGAGCGCTGTAATGTTTGGACAAACTGTGCTGGCAAAATCATGTATTCAAGCTGGTATTGAGTTTGATGGTAAAGAAGCACACTCTGCACTTTACGATACTCAGAAGACCGCTGAACTGTTCTGTTATATTTTGAACAAACTCGGCCCTCACCTACTTGACACTATGATGGCGGATCAATAAGATACCGCCATCTTCTAAACGTCCCTATCGTCTAGAGGCCTAGGACATCGCCCTTTCACGGCGGTAACCGGGGTTCGAATCCCCGTAGGGACGCCAATTCTTATTCAGACTTTCTCCAAGCTGAATATTCAAGTCTATTGAATACACATCACCATCTCTCCTGATTATTCAAAATTTTCATTGAATTTGTTGTGTATTAAAAAATCACTTATTGCAAATAATTCTCATTTCTATTGATTATTCTTGTAAAGTTAATGATAATCGCTATCGTTTTTATCTGCATAATTGTTGACAGCCATGCGCTTTGCCTATTCTCCCCTTAATATCGCAATTTTGACTGCTTTAGCATCTCAAACGTATGCAAATGAAAGCCAGATCTCCGAAGAAATCAAAACCAATACGGTGTCGATGACACCTATTGAGGTTGAAGTCAAAGCCAAGCCAGAAGTAGGTAAAACCGTCTACACCAAAGAAGATTTAGAAAAAACGCCGAATAGCTCAAAAAATATCACAGACTTTTTAAAAGTTAATCCAAATGTGCAGTTTAGCCGTGAACAACGTTCTGCAGATTCACAGGCTGAGCTACGACCATCCGAGATTTCTATTAATGGCGCGCAAACTTACCGAAATAAATTTGTAATTAACGGCGTCAATACCACCAATAACCTTGACCCTCTGGCAAGCGGCAACTCCTATTCAGGCAAGCTTGATGGTGGCTCACAAGGGATTGCCCTAAATACCGATTTAATTTGTAAATTAGAATTGATCGATAGTAATGTTTCTGCAGCATACGGCGAATTTACAGGTGGTGTAGTTAATGCTGAAACTTGTGCACCAAATACTGAAATTGGCAAAATCCACGGCTCCGTTACTTACGACTACACGGAAAGTGATTGGTCACGTTATCATTTTACCGATGAAGAAGAAGCTGCAGAGTTTGAAGATCCAACATCATCAAATAATAAAGAATATAAAAAACACGGCCTAAGCCTGAATCTATACAGCAAACTCTCTGAACAATGGGGCATCAATAGTTATGCCTCTAAACGTGAATCCATCGTTCCAGTAATGAGTGGTTTAGAAGATCGCAGTAAAGTCAAAAGCGAGCGTAATAATATCAACTTAGGGACTACCCTTTTTTACACACCTTCGGACACAATCAAAGCGAAGTTTGGCTTTGATTTAGGGGATTTGGACAGTCTAAATTTCGTTGATAAGCGAATAAATTCAAAAAGTATTAGCAATACAGAAACGCTGACATTTTTTGGTGAATTAGAAAGTAAACTCAATAATTCAACATTAAAACAAAATATTAGCTATCAAACGCTAAGCCAAGCACGTGAAAATGATTCAACTACCGGCATTCTTTGGAAGCAAACACCAACTAAAAACTGGAGTTCCAATCCTGGTGAAGGTGCCACAAGTAGTGATATTGAATTACACCAAGATACATTTTCGTATAGTCTAAAAAATGCGTTTGATACCATTCAGATTGGCAACAGCATGCAACAATTAAGCTTTGGTATGGGCTATGACTATTCTAAAGTTGCATGGGAACGGCCTAACGATGCCTATATGTATAATCAGCCTAAAACTTTTACATCTAGTTCAGGCATTAGCTGTACGGCAGATGATATTCTTTGTGATGAAGCAACGGATGAAAATAACTATCAAGGCCAATATCAAACAAATGGCAAGTATTATCAAAAAGGTAAAGTTAATATTGACCAACAACGTGTGCATACCTTCATTGAAAACACATCGACTTGGGATAATTTTTCAGCGCGTTTAGGTTTACGTGCAGATTATGATAGCTTATCGAAAAATTTAAATATTGCACCTCGTACTGCCTTTAACTATAAACCGCTAAAAAATGATCTTCTGTCCTTCACTACGGGATGGAATCGATATTATGCAAACTATACCTTAGCCACTGAACTGCAAGATCAACTTGCATTTTTGGAATACAATTTAAAACGCACAAAAAATCAAACTGAAGATTATTGGACTCAAACTGGGTTATCAGATTTAATATTAGCTAATTCCAATGTTCAACGTGCCAATTTAAAGACCCCTTATGCTGACGAAATTGTGTTTGCCATTAATAGCCAAGTTAAAAACTGGAACCTTGGTCTGAAATGGGTGAATCGCGATAACAAAGATGAAATCACAAAAAATCGTTTTATTGATCCAACCACCAGCAATACCATCGATCATTTTGAATATAGTAATAGTGGTAAAGCAAAAGCTGACATTTACACACTCACACTCAGAAATACGCTGCCAGTCGTATATAAAAACTCTCTGCACGGGTTTAACTTTGGCTTTGATTACACTGAATCAGAAAAAAATTATTTAGACTATTCTGAGTCATATAACGTTAACAGTAATACGGCTGCTGAAGATCGCGATATTATCTTTAACGGCAGCCTCATCCAATTTAATGAACGTCCTGTTGAAAATTTCAATCAGCCTTGGACTGCTCGTTTTGGTTGGGACATTGAGTTTTCAAATTTACCATTAAAGATTAATAACTTCTTAAGCTACAAATCTGAATATAAAGATACGTATAAACTAAAAAACAAAGTTGAACATGATGGTGTCCTGTTGGAAGCCTATGCTACAGATACGATTAGACCTCGATTTAGTTGGGATATGCGTACCACTTATGATTTCAATTTCGCTAAAGACCTCAAAGCAATATTCGGTTTAACCATTAACAATATTACCAATCGACATAATATCTATACCACCCCAGGTATTAGTGAGTCGACCAACAGACTTAGATCTGAAATTGGGCGACAGTTCATTGCTGATGTCACATTTAAATTTTAAACTTCCCCTATCAAGAGCGCCTAAAAACGCTCTTGATTCATTTTCAAATAGAATAAAATATGAAAAAAATAATCTTACTCTTTGGCCTGTGTATTGTATCTCTTGGTATCTTCATCTACATTTTTAGACCCGAAGCCAGCCTACCGATAAATCATTCAAATACTGTTGAGCACGATGCCAATCATACAAATCAAACAGCATTGAATGATGACCAAGAATCTTCTATTCCCAAAACCAACGATCGTGACACTCAAATACAAGCGAAAAAACCCAAAAAATTGAGCGAAGAAGCAATACAGTATTATCGAACAGCAACCAAATACGGTTGGGAGTCAATCGTTCGTGATTTTGAAAATGGAACCATTCTAAAAAGTAAAATGCCTAAAGGGGAAAAAGAAAAACTTTGCGAAATTGCACTGAGTCTAAGTACTGCCGATCAAACCAAACGCTTATTTAAAGCAAATTGCAAACCACTCAATGGCCGTTCATCCTCTATGATTATTAATGGCGCATTAACCAATGCAGAAGGCAAAATAGGTCAAAACGAAATCATTGAAAAATTAAAATTCTACAAATCGGAAAATGTTTTACAAACTCACGTTACGTATAAATTTGGCCCGTATGAAGAAAAAAGCTCTTTGCAATCTAACGCAATTGGTTGGGGACTAGAAGACGTTTCTGATTATTTGCTGAGTATTGGTGTCGATTACACGGGCGTGGATGGTAATTTAATTTTAGACAATATCAAAGGCCGTAACCCTTCTGTGAGTTTGGTTCAAAAACTACTGAATGCAGGAATCGAACCCAATAGTAGCGTCTATAAACAAATAGAACAGAATGACTTTTCCACCATACATCCTGACGTTTACAATTTATTAAAAACACATAAACCATGAAAAACATCGTTATTACCAGCTGCCTGCTAATGAGTATGCATTGCTTTGCAAATGCTCCAGTGCCACAAAATCACGCTACCAATGCACCATCAGTGAAAAACATTCACGACTTTAAAAAGATCAAAGGGATGACAAATGATGCTTCTCGTTATTATAAATTTATAAACATATATGGTTGGTCAGCCATAGTGCAGGAATTTGAAAATAAAAAAATTCAAAGCAGTAAAATGAAAAATAAAGAAATTAAAAAAATGTGTGACACAGCACATCTTATACTTCCACTTCAAGATATCAAGCGACTGATTGCTGCTGATTGCAAACCCAGCTCAAACGATGTGACTTTTAACACCATCAATAGGATTTTAAAAAATGGCGATGGTTCTATTAATGAACAAGAAATTATTGCTAAATTAGAATTTTATAATGCATTAGGATTATTAAAAACACATCAAACATACGGCCGTGGCTATCGTGCAGAAACATATAATTTACTCTACAAAGCTGCCGGTTTTGGTTTGCCTGATGTTTTCGATTATCTCCTGAATATCGGACTCACAGTAAAATATACCGATGGTAACTTACTAAATACACATTTTGATGGTCGCTCCCCACAGCTCGCTTTAACCCAAAAAATTTTAAAACTGGGTGTCGAGCCAAATGCCTCAACCATTACGATCATGCAACAACGGAACTTTAAACAACACTACCCTGACATTTACCAAGTTATCCTATCCAATCTAGAACAGAAAAACCGTAAACTTTAATTAATTACAGCCTGACTGGTTTTGTTTATACTTCAGCTTGATCTATTTTGATGTAAGAACACCCTATGTTTAAAAAGTTGCTCTTGGTTTTAGCCATCTTATTTCCATCTGCACTCTATCTGTATATTGTGAGCCGCGATGACAACAAAGCCCCTGTAGCTGAACAAACTCAAGTACCTGCAACTTCTGAAGCTGAGTATCAAACTCCTGACCATTAATCCAATGGTCAGTGCTAAAGATTTAAATTTTAGATCAGTATTATTACATTATAAGAAAAATTCGATTTATCAATCATTTCACTGCATTCAATCATAAAATATACCTTTCATTCAATTTTCTTTTCACTATGCAATCTCCCTCTGAACCTTCGCAACACTCGTCTGCTGAAGGTAAAAGTCCATCGCTTAAACGTGCGATGACGACTCGACACCTTGTGATGCTCTCACTTGGTGGTGCAATTGGTACTGGTTTGTTTATGGGTTCAGGTGAAGTTATTTCACAAGCTGGGCCTTTGGGCGCTGTACTTGCCTACATTATTGGCGGCCTAATCGCCTACATGGTTATGCTCTGTTTGGGTGAGCTTGCCGTACATTTACCTGTTTCTGGCTCTTTTGGTGCTTTTGCGACAAATTATATTGGCCCGGGTACCGGCTATATGGTGTCTTGGATGTACTGGTTGGGCTGGTCTGCCACCTTAGGTACAGAATTTACTGCTGCTGCTATATTGATGCAGGAATGGTTTCCACAAACCTCTATTTGGTTATGGACACTGATCTTTGCAGCTGGTGTACTAATTTCTAATTTAAGCTCTACACGCGCATTCGCAGAGTCAGAATTTTGGTTATCAATGGTGAAAGTTGCAACAGTGTTGATTTTCATCATCCTTGGTTTTGCCTGCATCTTTGGTTTCGTGCCTTTCCAAGGCTATGAATCAGCTCCAATGTTCCACAATTTGACAGAACATGGTTGGCTGCCAAATGGTTTGTTCCCTCTGTTTGCCACGCTATTGATCGTGAACTTTGCCTTTAATGGTACGGAGATGATTGGTATCGCTGCAGGTGAAACTGAAAACCCTGAAAAGAATGTGCCTAAAGCCATTCATGCTGCGGTATGGCGCTTAATCATTTTCTTTGTCGGCACTATTATCGTCATCAGTTCCCTGTTGACCTATACCGATGCAGGTTTAAATGTTGGTGGACATGGCGGCTTAAGTAGTAGCCCATTCGTTTCCGTATTTAACCTGATGGGCATTCCCTATGCAGAAGACTTAATTCGTTTCGTCATTATTACGGCTTTACTGTCTACAGCTAACTCTGGTTTATATGCTGCATCACGTATGATGTGGGCGCTGTCCGCACAAAAACAATTACCACGTGCTTTCGGCAAATTAAGCAAAACTGGTGTGCCTTATATTGCTGTATTGGTCACTATGATCGGTGGTTTACCGGGTCTATTGTCAGAACAATTTGGGGCAGATGTCATCTTCAAGAACTTGATGGGGGTTGCTGCCTTCACCATGGTGATCGTCTGGATGAGTATTTGCTGGAGTCAATTTAACTTCCGTCGCCAATGGCTGAAACAAGGTCATAGCGTGTCAGAACTTAAATTCCGTACACCATGGTTCCCACTGGTTCCAATCCTTGGCTTTGTCTGCTGTACCGCAACAGGTTTAAGTATGGCTGCAGATCCTGAAATGCTTTCAGGCTTTATTGGCTGCCTGATCTTTATGGCAGCATGTTATGCAGGTTATTATTGGTTATATCACGATAAATAAAATAGTTAAGGTGGCTCATTAGCCACCTTTTTTTATGAAACTATTTCTCTTCCCTATGAGAGAATAATTAGGGTTTCCATATAAATTCAAAAATGATTTGTGGGAGCAGTTTAATCCACAAAAACCACTGTACAGACTATAACTTAAGGAAATCGTTCAACTGCTTTTCGTTAATGAATTTTTATTCTCGCTCAACACCAAGATATAATCCCATACTTTCAACTCCAATGAGTCCTTTTCGGATTTTGCCCCTTTAGAAACATTAGCTAAAAGACACGCAGCTACTATTGCTAGAAATATTTGGATAGATACTCTCAAACTTGTATTAGATATTAATTCAACAAAAGTAAAGTTAAAAACTATTAATGAAAGTGGCAAAAGCACCCGGCTTGAATTCATCTGTTTTTTAAATTCAGGAAAATCACGATTAATAACCAATAAATTTTGTTTGTCTTTACTCCACAACATTGGCTCAAAACATACATCCAATTTTTTTTCTAATTTTTCAAGTTCTACATCATCACTAGACAACTGATATCTTCGAACCTTTAAGATTAAATATAATTTAAAAAAGCTCTGGATATCTAAAAAATAATGAGAATTATCTAAAGATTTAAGGTGATTATACGTAATTCTACTTTCCCCATCTAAATCCCTAAATAAAAGTTCATCAATAATTCTTTCAAACTCTGATTTACTAATATACGAAGAAAAATTATTTGTATAAATTTCAAACCAATGCAAATAATTCAATAAAACTATATAGAATCTTTCATGGACTTTGCCCACATTAAATTGATTGATTTCAAATAAAATTCCAGAAATAAACTCATTAAAATTATTTTTCATTAAAAAAATTCTGTTTTTGTTTCATTTATATACATTTAGAATATAACAATGAAACTCTATTTTGACAAATATAGATGGGCTATGTACTATACACCCACCTCAAAACGTCCCTATCGTCTAGAGGCCTAGGACATCGCCCTTTCACGGCGGTAACCGGGGTTCGAATCCCCGTAGGGACGCCAATTCTTCTGTCAGCTCTGACAAACTTAAAGTTTATTTATCTATAATTTATATTAATTGATTGCATCATCATTGCATTCTTCTCTACAATTACTCGCTTCATTATTTGATTCTCCTTTTTCTCTATGCAGTCATCACATTCTCCGAATGATGCTTCGCATCAGGGCAATTCTGCGCCGTTAAAACGCGCTATGAGTACTCGACATCTGGTGATGATTTCGCTTGGCGGCGCAATCGGTACTGGTTTATTTCTTGGTTCGGGTGAAGTCATTGCACAAACGGGGCCTGTAGGTGCCATTATTTCGTATTTTTTAGGCGGTATTATCGCCTATATGGTGATGCTTTGCTTAGGCGAGCTCGCGGTACATATGCCAGAATCTGGTTCATTTGGCGCTTATGCTAAACGCTATATCGGACCGGGTACGGGTTATACCATCACTTGGCTGTATTGGCTGACATGGTCAGTAACGCTAGGAACTGAATTTACTGCTGCTGCACTTTTAATGCAGGAATGGTTCCCAGACAGCTCTATGTGGATGTGGACCTTAATCTTTGGTGCTTTTGTATTCTGCTTGAATATGATTTCAACTAAATGGTTTGCTGAATCTGAATTTTGGCTAGCCTTAGTCAAAGTGATTACCGTTGTAGCCTTTATTATTTTAGGTCTATTGGCCATTTTTGGTGTTTTAGGCTATCAAGGCTATGAAGCTGCACCGCTGTTTAGCAACCTCACTGCACAAGGCTGGTTCCCTGAAGGTTTGTTCCCAATCTTCGCTACAATGTTGATTGTTAACTTTGCATTTTCAGGTACTGAACTGATTGGTGTTGCTGCGGGTGAAACCAAAGATCCAGCGAAAAATGTGCCTAAAGCCATTAACACGGCGATTTTCCGCTTATTGATTTTCTTTGTGGGTACCATTGTTGTTATTACTGCACTATTACCACACCAAGAGGCCGGCTTATCTGCCGAAGGTGTAAGTAGTTCACCTTTCGTAACGGTATTCCAGCACATTGGTATTCCTTATGCAGAAGACATCATCCGCTTTGTGATTATCACAGCGCTACTTTCTGCTGCAAACTCTGGTTTATTTGCTGCATCTCGAATGATGTGGTCATTGTCCTATAGTAAGCAATTACCTGCAGTGTTCTCTAAAGTGAACTCACGTGGTACTCCTTATGTTGCAGTAATTGTGACCATGATCGGTGGTATGCCGGGCTTACTTTCTGAGCAATTTGCACCAGAAACCATCTTCAAAAACTTGTTAGGTGTTGCGGCATTTACCATGGTGGTGGTGTGGATGAGTATTTGTTTAAGCCAATTTAACTTCCGTCGTCAGTGGTATAAAGAAGGCAAAACTGCAAAAGATTTAGCTTTTGCTGCACCACTCTTCCCAATCGTGCCGATACTCGGTTTTGTATTCTGTCTGATTACCTGTATTAGTATGGTATTTGACCCAGAAATGTTGACTGGCTTTATCTGCTGTATGATCTTCATTGTGGCGTGTTATATCAGCTACTACACCTTGTATCACAACAAAGATTGATCTGCGTTGTCATACAAAACACGATAAAAGAGTAACTTCGGTTGCTCTTTTTTTATGGCTATATTTTAATAAAAGTAGAATAAAAACTGGTCCGTCGATGAGGTGCAATATGCAGATCATCTTTATCCATGGCATGAATCAACAGCAACAAACTGCACGTTCGCTTGAACAGCATTGGCTTGCACTGTTGTCTCAAGGCTTAAAGCAAAGCCATCAAGAGACTTTTTTATCGTATATACAGCACCATATGCGCATGCCTTTTTATGGAGACTTACTCACGCGTTATCATTTGCAGAATATGCTTCAAGCCAGCACCTTGACACCTCAAACGTGGCCACATTTTCCGTTTATCCATCGCACTGAACTCCCAGAAAAATCACCAAAAGTACTTGAGCATCATGCCGTACAAAACAATCTACCTGACATCACCCTCAATGATGCTATTGGATTGAGCCAGTCATTCAAATCGATCACTGCACTTGGCAAAGATCTTGCCCTACGCGATTTTGCAGTTTTAATGAATTATTTCCCAAAATTACATGCCACACTTTTGCATAAATTTTTGGTCGAAACTTATCTCTATTTATCCAATCCACACTTTATTCAGGCAGTTCATACTCGTCTGCATGAGCAATTACATCAAACGAAACCCACCCTGTTGATTGCACATTCGCTAGGTAGCGTGATTGCGTATCATTTTTTACTGTTACATCCTGAACTCAACATACAGCGCTTTATTACCTTGGGCTCACCTTTGGCTTTTCGTGTCATCCAAGCCCACTTACCTCAGCCTTTACAGCGACCTGATGCAATTTCAGGCGATTGGTTAAACTTTTATTCACATGATGATTTTCTCAGCGCTTTTCCACTGAGTCAGGCACCATTTGATTTTCAACCCGCCATTATCAACCAGCAAATTCAGACATCGATTGAACACCCACACGATATTGCTGGATATTTAACGCATCCAGAAGTTATTGCTACAATCTTACAAGTGTTGAAAAAACCGACATAAATAATGTATTTTTCAAACATTTTTAGCAAATTGTTTTAATTTTATGCACTCAACAACAAAAACTGAATTTATTTATAGAAAAGCGTTTGACACCCCCCGATTTTCACCCTAATATACGCCCACCTCTGAAACGTCCCTATCGTCTAGAGGCCTAGGACATCGCCCTTTCACGGCGGTAACCGGGGTTCGAATCCCCGTAGGGACGCCAATTTTCAGAAGTACATTTTATTAAGTCCCTATCGTCTAGAGGCCTAGGACATCGCCCTTTCACGGCGGTAACCGGGGTTCGAATCCCCGTAGGGACGCCATTATTTAGTCTAAAAACTTAGACTGAAATAAACGGTTTTAAAATTTGCTTTCTGTACTGTCCCTATCGTCTAGAGGCCTAGGACATCGCCCTTTCACGGCGGTAACCGGGGTTCGAATCCCCGTAGGGACGCCATATTCGAGTTGGTTTTAACCACTCATTAAAAAGCTCAAGCATTGCGACTTGGGCTTTTTTATTGCCTTAATTTCTAAATATTTCTTTTAAAAGTTTTGAATCATAAATGGCCTTAGGGGCAATCACCTGCTCATTTAGCGGAATATTTTGACCATAGCGCTGCCGCATTAGGCGCTGCACTTCATATTGTTTTAAATCAAATTGTTTCAGTTGTTGTAATGGAGAAAGTTCGATTCCTAAAGCATGCTGATAAGCTTTCCAAACAATTTCAGAACAGTAAATTGCACGGTCATCCCATTCAAAATATATATCATAGGGTTTGCCCAAGTACTTTTCCGCATGTTGCACCAGCTTCGTTTTCTGCTGCACATTTAAGGGTTGTTTGAGCCTTTTCACCACATAGTGAGCATTCTCCCCACGTGCGATCCATTGATTTAAAGCGGTATATTGCACAGGTTGAATAGCTTCAAGCACCCAGGTTTGGTTATTTTTATTTACGATCATGCCCATGTGACTATAGGGCGAATGTGTGGCCTTTTGAATGCTTAAACTTTGTTGTGACTTTGAGATATGAAAAATGATATCTCCCGTCTGAAATACGGACTGGGCATAGAGGGCAGAACTGAGCCCCGAAAGAATGACTATTAATATTAAAATTTTAGACATTTTTATTGTAAGCAATATTGATATGAATGAAGGCAACCATAACATGGATGTATGCCGATTGCCCTTATTCTAATAATTCAATGATTGATTAAGCCGACTTACGTGAATTGACTTGCCCTTTAATGACCGCTGTTAAATTTCCTTTAAGATATTTAAAAAACACTTTTAACGGTGAAAGTTTAGGATTTGGCTGTTTGCCTTCACCAATCGATTTAAACTGAGCGGCATACCAAATAATTTCCATAATCGCCATTTTATCAATCATCGGTATGCCAGTTTTAATTTTGTCCACACCGTAACGAACATCCTGCCCCGCCAATAAACGATCAGCCAAATCGACTTCTACAGCGAAAGGACGTGCAATACCAATAAAATCACAAGCTCCACTGCCTAGTGCAGCATTCATGCCTTGCACGGTTCTAAACCCGCCGGTAACCATTAATGCGCATTTCACTTCTTTACGGATATTGTCCGCGAAATCGAGGAAATACGCTTCACGAGCAATGGTACTGGCTTTACGTTTTTCTTCTTTAGCACCCGCCATCGCTGGCGCTTCATAGGAACCGCCCGAGATTTCAATCATATCAATCCCTGCGGCATCTATTGCTTTAAAGACCTCGATCACATCTGCTTCGCTAATTCCGCCGCGTTGGAAATCAGCAGAGTTGAGTTTGACCGAAATGATAAAATCATCGGTCGTCGCTGCACGAACTGCCTTATAGATTTCAAGCAAAAAGCGCATGCGATTTTCATTTGAACCACCCCACTGATCTTGACGTTTATTGGTCAATGGCGACAAAAACTGACTAATTAAATAACCATGCGCACCATGCAATTGCACGCCTTCAAAGCCTGCCTTTTCACAAATGTGTGCGGCACGTGCAAAACGCTGAATGATATCCAAAATTTCATCTTCACGAAGTTCGCGCGGTGTTCCAAACGTTGTGGCTAGCATCGGACTAAATGGTACAGCGGACGGCGCAACCGTTTCCTTATTTAAACCTTTAGGACATTGACGGCCCGGATGTGAAAGTTGAACCAATTGCACCATGCCGTGCTTTTTCCCTAGCTCAGCCCACTGTTTTAATTGCGCTAAATCTCGCTCTGTTTCAGCGACAACAACCCCCGGCTCATTTTTAGCACGAAAATCCACCATGACATTACCGGTAATGGCACAGCCTAAACCACCCTTCGCCCAAGCTTCATATAATCCAAAATGTAAGTGATTGGGTTGGCCTGCGGTATTGGCCAATGCTTCACTCATTGCACCTTTGATGATGCGATTTTTAAATGTGGTATTACGAATTATAAAGCTTTCAGCTAAATGGCTCATGGCAATATCCAAAATGAAATAATAAGTCCTGAGTATTTACTCTAATTATTATTTTCTAAAGGTCAAGGATATTTTGACAATGACACTTGTCAAAATATCCATAAGTTTGATTTTAGTATTGGCTGGCTTCAATTAATTTACGGGTATACTCCGTTTGTGGTCGCGCAAATAAATCTGCGGTGTCTTGAAATTCCATGACTTTGGCATGTCGTAGTACCAAAACTTTTTGACAGAGGGCTTTGACCACGTGTAAATCGTGACTGATAAATATATAACTCATATTAAATTCTTGCTGCAAACGCCGTAGTAGCTTCACGATAGCTTTTTGTGTCGTCCGATCAAGTGCCGATGTAGGTTCATCGAGTATCAGCAATTTAGGGCGTAAAACCAATGCACGTGCCAAGGCAACTCGCTGTCGTTGCCCACCGGACAACTCATGCGGATAACGCTGCTTAAACGAGCTGGCTAATTCGACTTTCTGCAATGCTTCATCTATACGCTGTGCAATTTCATTTGCAGATAAATGCTGTAAGGCCAGACCTTCCCCAATGGTTTGCTCTACATTGAGCCGTGGATTTAAACTACTGAATGGATCTTGAAAGACGATTTGAAATTCACGACGTAAAGGTCTGAGCTGTTTTTCTGAAAGTTGATTGATGGCGTGTTGATTTAAAATAATTTCGCCATCACTTTCTATGAGCCGAGCAATAGCCAGTGCTAGGGAGCTTTTCCCTGAACCACTCTCTCCAACAATACCGATCGACTCACCTTCAGCTACTGTTAAATCCAAAGCTTCTACCGCAATGACATAATCTTTGATGCGGTTCAATAAGCCTTTTTTAACTGGGAATTTCACTCCTAACTGGCGTAATTCTAAAAGTTTTTGAGTTTGCGAAACCTGTATTGCTTTACCAAAATCATGGTCTAATAAATTTTGGGTATACGCCTGCTTCGGTTGCTCAAAAATTTCCTGAACATTACCTTGCTCCACCACTTGACCACGATTCATCACAATCACATGTTCGGCATAGCGCTTGACCAAATTCAGGTCATGGCTAATTAATATCATCGCCATATTACGCTGCTGTTGTAGCGACTTTAATAAATTTAAGATTTGCGCTTGCAAAGTGACATCTAAAGCCGTAGTTGGCTCATCAGCGATTAAAATATCAGGATCTAAGGCCAATGCCATGGCAATCATGACACGTTGACGCTGCCCGCCTGATAACTCATGTGGATAGCGTCTTAATTTATCTTCAGCATCAGGAATACCCACATCATTTAATAATTCTATAACCCGCTGCCGAGTTTTTGCCTTCGACCATCCCTGTAACAACAGCGACTCACCAACAATCTTTTCCACCCGATGTAAGGGATTTAAGGCCGTCATCGGCTCTTGAAAAATCATGGCAATTTTCTGTCCACGAATGTTTCGGTGCTGCTCAGGACACAGTCTAAGAATATTCTGTCCATTCAGGCTGACGCTGCCTGTGACCTGCAGATCACTTGGCAACAAACCGAGTATAGCTAGGCTGCTAATCGATTTACCAGAACCGCTTTCACCAACAATGGCTATCGTTTCACCTGCATGCAAATTAAATTTCAGGTCTTCAACCAAGACCTGTGCTGCATGGGAAATATGTAAATGTTCCACTTCTAACACGATGGGAGGTACATTAACTTGATGATTATTGACGTCTAGGATCGAATGCATCACGTGTCGCCTCCCCAATGTAAATCAATAAAGACAGCACAATCGCTAAGGTAAAAAACCCCGATAAAGCAAGCCATGGTGCATTCAGATTGTTTTTCCCTTGAAGCAATAACTCACCTAATGACGCGGCATCAGGCGGTAAGCCATACCCTAAGAAATCTAAGGCTGTCAGTGCTGTAATATTTGCCGTAAGCATGAAAGGTAGCTGTGAAAGACTGGAACTCATCGCATTTGGTAAGATATGCCGAAAAATAATGGTGCTATCTGTAACACCAAGACTCCGTGCTGCACGTACATAGTCAAAATTACGCGCCCGCAAAAACTCCGCACGAACCAAGCCAACTAAAGTGGGCCAGCCAAACAACAGCATAATGACAAAGAGCCAATACACACTCGGCGTAAACATGCTGACCAAAATCATCACCATGAATAGCATCGGGAGTCCACCCCAGACTTCCAAAATTCGTTGACCAATGAGGTCTATCCATCCACCATAATAGCCCTGTATCGCCCCAACGATGATGCCCAATACTGCTGAAGCAAAAGTTAATGCAAAACCAAACAGGAGCGACACACGTAATCCATATAAAATACGCGCCAGCACATCACGACCTTGGTCATCGGTACCGAGCCAATTTTGTGCAGTTGGTGCAGATGGTACGGGCACAGCCAGTTCTAAATTCGGTGTTTGATAGGAAAATTTAATCAGTGGCCATACCGCCCAGCCTTTATCTTCAATCAGTTGCTGCACCACAGGATCTTTATAATCTGCCTCAGTTTCAAATACCCCACCGAAAGCGGTTTCTGGATAGCTTTTTAGTACGGGTACATATAAAGAATCATCGTATTTGACCAAGAGCGGCTTATCATTGGCAATAAACTCGACAGCTAGGGACAACATAAAAATCAAGGCAAAGCTAATAAAGCATGTAAAGCCTAATTTATTTTCTTTAAAACGTTGAAATCGCGCTTGAATGATCGGAGACATTATTTTGCCCCCTGCGAATCAAAATTAATTCGTGGATCAATCATTTGATACATGACATCACTGATTAATCTTAAGATCAGCCCCATCAAGGTAAAAATAAACAAGGTGCCAAAAATCACTGGATAATCGCGCTGTACGATGGCTTCAAACCCCAACAATCCCAGACCATCTAAATTGAAAATAATTTCAATAAATAGATTTCCCACAAAGAAGATGCCAATTAATGCTTCTGGTAGACCAGCAATAACAATGAGCATTGCATTACGAAATACATGCCCATACAGCACACGTGATTCGGTCAAACCTTTAGAACGAGCAGCAAGAACATATTGCTTATTTAGTTCTTCCATAAAAGAGTATTTGGTCAGATAAGTTAAGCCTGCAAAACCACCAATTACCATAGCAAACAAAGGCAACGCCATATGCCAAAAATAATCTGCAATTTTGCCAAACACACTTAACTCAGCAAAATTCTCTGAAACTAAACCTTGTAGAGGAAACCACTGAAAATAGGAACCACCTGCAAAAAAGACAATGAGTAAAATGGCAAAGGCAAAAGCAGGAATGGCGTAGCCGATAGCCAATAAAATAGACGTACTTTTATCAAATAACAAACCATGTTGACGGGCTTTTTTAATGCCTAAAGGAATAGACACCAGATAGATCAGCAATGTGCTCCATAAACCAAGAGATAAGGATACAGGCAGCTTTTCCCAAAGCAGCTGGGTCACAGGCTTATCTTTAAAAAAACTGGTACCAAAATCTAGCGTTACATAGCCCTTTAACATGAGCCAAAAACGTTCGAATAATGGTTTATCGAAACCATATTGCGCTTCGATTTTTGCCACCATTTCTTCACTGAGGCCTTTAGCACCTTGGTATTTACTGCCTGTCGTCGCAGTTTCACCACCACCTGTGTTTCCCATACCTTGAAAGGACTCAGCTTGCTGTATGGCTTGTTCAACAGGTCCTCCCGGTGCAATCTGAATCACGACAAAGTTAATCAGTAAAATGAAAAACAATGTTGGAATAATCAGGAGCAATCTTTTTAAAATATATGTGCCCATGTTGCTTTCACATTCCTTGTCCTTCAGGTGTATTCATTGCTGCCGTAGATATTGTGTTATGTGCTTGGTTTGAGCTGCATCACTCCACCAATAGTCAATCCCAACAGAAAGTTTAGGTTTGACATAAGGCTGCTTATACATATGCCAATAGGCAAACCAGTTTTCACTTTGCCCAAACATTGGGATTTGATAATAACCCGCTCTGAGCAGGCGGTCTAAAACACGCGTACGAATAATCAATTCTTCCCGATTTGGAGCATTGATCACCTGTTGAATGAGCTGATCTATTACAGGATTTTTAATCCCTGCGTAATTATAATTACCCACTTGGTCAGCTGCTTGACTGCCCCAAAGTTGAGCTTGCTCACCCGCTGGAGTGAGCGATTGAGGCATTTCATCTACGATCATATCAAAGTCAATATTTCGCATCCGCTCGGTGTATTGCGGTCCATCGACTTGTCGCAATAGCACCTGAATACCTAAACGTTTCAAATTTCGTATAAATGGCATTAAGGTTCGCTGCAAATCTTGTTGCTGAATCAAGATTTCGAATTTCACAGGCCGAGATTTTGCATCCACCAATCGGCCGTCTTGATAAAGATAACCCGCATTCAATAACAGTTGGCGTGCATGCAGCAGATTTTTTCGATTAAATCCACTGCCATCAGAAACGGGATATTGCCAATCGAATAAGACCCCCTGTCTTTGAATAGGATCAAGTTGCGATAACATCGGTTTTAAAATATCCAACTCTTGGATAGAGGGTTTCCCCTTCGCTTCTAGCACACTATTACTAAAATAACTCTGCAAACGCTGATACTGCCCATAAAATAATGCTTTATTTTGCCATTCAAAATCATAAGCATAGGTTAACGCTTGTCGAAAACGAATATCACTAAATGGCGCACGACGGGTATTAAATACGAGACTTTTTGTCGGAATCGGTCGTTCATGTTTAAAGCGATATTTGACAATTTTACCGTCTTTAAAAGCAGGAAAATTGTACGCTCCCACCCAATTACGTGCGGTCTTTTCCTCATATAACGTAAATTGACCTGCTTTAAAGCCTTCAAAGGCTATGTCTGGGCTGCGATAATATACATATTTCAGATGGTTAAAATTATAGCGACCACGATTGACGGCTAAGTTCTGCCCCCAATACTCAGGATTGCGCTTGTAGCGAATACTCCTACCTGCATCGATCGTCTCAATCGTGTAAGGGCCTGAGCCTAATATGGGCTGCAATGTAATTTGAGTAAAATCTTTTTTTGCCCAATCTTTTTTGGAATAAATCGGCATTTGCGCCAAAATCATGGGCATATCAGTATTATGACCAGATTTAAAACTCATCCTCACCTGATATTTAGATAAAACATCTGTTTTGTCCAAATCCGCTAAGTACATTTGTAGACCGGGATTTGATTTAGTTTGAAAGGTATCAAAACTAAATTTAACGTCTTCAGCAGTGAGTTCAGAACCATCACTAAACCGTGCTTTTGGGTTTAAATGAAAAATAACAAAATTAGTTTTTTTCGGGTCAAATGTCACCTTTTCGGCAAGCAATGGATACATCACACCCGGTTCATCTAAAGATGAACTCATCAAGCTATCAAAAAGATAATTGATACCTTCAACAGAACGCCCTTTTCCATTCATGCTGTTTAAATTATCAAAACTCCCAATACTCGAGGTCGTGATATATCCCCCTTTATTGGCAAGAGGATTGGCATAGGGCATTGCCTGTAATTGATGATATTGAGGGCTACTATGTATGGCAAGAAAAGGCGTGGTCTGCAACGCAGCCCACGCCCCTGTTGAAAGTATGCTCAAAGTCACACCAAACACGTAACGCGAAGTTGAAGCAGAATACATTCAACTTAACTCCTTAATGTTTGGACTCAGTTTGGTACTTTAATGACTTCACCAATACGTAACTGAGCAGACGGTTGCATATCATTCATTTCAGCGAGTTTTGATGTGTCTAGTCCATAGCGACTTGCCAAACCAATCAGCGTATCGCCGCGTTTAATACGGTATTCACTGATAGTTTTAGGGACTTGTAAATTTTGACCGACACGCAGTCCTGCACGGGGGTTCAAGTTATTTAATTCAGCCAATGCTGCCACAGTTAAACCTGTCCGACTAGCAATCGAATTTAAAGACTCGCCTGATTTCACAGTATAGCTTTCAGTATTTGTTGGTTTCACATTGCTCGTAGAGGATTTAACTTCCGTTTTTTTGGTTTCAGTTGCTTTACTAGCTACATCAGCAGGTAGTTCACCATCTACTTTTAAACGCTGCCCTACACGAATCGCACTATTGGTATTTAGGCCATTTAATTCAGCTAAATAACGTAATTGAAGATGATATTTCTTCGCAATCACACCCAATGTTTCACCTGATTTCACCACATGAATATCGGTCGCATCAACGGAATTCGTTCGTGTATTGGTTTTGCTTTCAATTTTGGTCGCCTCAGCTTTGGTTTCTACTTTAACCGGTGCGACATCACCTGTTAATTTTAATTTCTGCCCAACGCGCAGACCAGAACTACGCTCTATACCATTTAAATTTGCGACATAGTCCATGCCTAAATCATAGCGACTAGCAATGCCTGTCAGTGTATCGCCAGACTGCACCACATATGTATCAGGAACAGTTGAACTTGCAGGAACTTTAATGCTTTGCCCAGCCATCAGCCCACTATTTACCGACATATCATTTAGACTCGCCAATTCTGACAAACTGATTTTTGACCGCGTCGCAATACTGTAAAGCGTATCACCACGCTGCACTTTATAGCTTTCAACTTTATACGCAGGATCAACTTTGACATTTTCAATGCGATTCACGACTTTGCTTTCGAGCTTCTCAACTTCTGCTACAGTTTGTAATGGCACATTAATTTTTTGCCCCACCATCAAGCTACTGCCAGCCGTTAAACCAGTTGTTAAATCTGCCAACTCTTGATTTGACAGCGCATAACGATCTGCAATGAGTTTTAGATATTCACCACGTTTTACCGTGTAGGATTTGGTTTGAACTTTTGCAGATTTTTCGACAACTTGAGCTGCTTTCTTGTCAGCTTCCAATTTTGCTTTAGATGCTGGCGTTTCTTTTAAGGATAATTTCTGCCCAACATATAAACCACTCGTGGTGGTTAAACCATTGTAGTCGGCGAGTTGCTTCGTACTTAAACCAAATTGACTCGCAACAGCTGTAAGACTGTCATTTGCTTTCACCACATAGCTATCTGCGATAGGCTTAGCTTTCGATTCTTCATTATTTTGCATAATCGGTTTCGCATCATATAAATAGATGGTCGTACCGACATACAAGGTCGAATCTGGCGAAATTTGGTTCCAAGCTGCAATATCACGCCAATTCACGCCATTTTTCATCGCGATCAACGCTAATGTGTCGCCCGCCAAAACTGTATAAGTAGTGCGTTTACCTTTAGGTGGTACAACTACAATTTCAGAATCTGTACGAATGACATTTTTACCTTGGTTGCGTTTGGCTTCTTCGGAATCTGCACCTGTATTTTCAGCCACGCTTTTCGGGTAAGAGAACCCTTTCGTCAGTTCTTTACCTTGTTGGTCTGCAATTGACTGACTGGTCTGAATCGCAGTCAACTTAATCTTGCCATCATAAGGATCGACAATTTCAGTGCCTTTCGGCGCAATAGCTTTAATTTCCTGAACGACTTCTTCTTGTTCTGCTTTAGTCGCTACTGGTTTTAATACCTCATCTATTGTTTTGGTCTCACCTTCAGCTTTAATAGCCGCCATGATTTGCTCACGCTCATTTGCGCTGAGTGGTGGCTCGACAGACACGGCTTTCACAGGCGTCGAAGGTGTTACAGCGACTGGTATACGCGGCGCACTTGGAATATCACTATTCGATGCAAAAGCAGCCAAAGCAGATGATCCTATTGGCGTTTTGCCTTTCGTTCCTGATGGAACACTCGGCGTTACCGTTGCAGCGACTACAGGTGGTTTGGCAGAAGCTGTCACTGTCGGCTGTGTTTTAAGCGTAGGTGGCGTCACTTTAGCGGGCTGAATAGTTTTACTATTTAATTCCGGCGGAGTAACACGTGACGGTGTTATTTCAACATTATTTTTTGGTAAGTTATAAGTTGAATTACTTGCCCAATAACCTGATGAACCACCTGATTGTAATTTCTTCAAACGTGCATCGACTGATGGACTCACATCCGCAGGAATTAAAATCCGCATTGGGCTACTGCTGTCAATCACATCGCCACGATGCCCGGGATTTAGTGCATAGAGTTCTGCACGGCTTAAACCGGTAATAGATGCAATTTCATTTAAATTTGCAGGCCCTACAGCCACTTCACGAAAGTGTGGACGGTTGGCAATTGGCGGTAAACTTACGCCATAAGCACTTGGATTTTTAATAATTTGAGCAACAGCCAAAAAACGTGGGACATAGTTCATGGTTTCTTGGGGCAGTTTTAGTGACCAATAATCCGTTGGCAAACCTGCCGCACGGTTACGGTTAATCGCCTGTTGAATGCGGCCCGGCCCTGCATTATATGCAGCCAAAGCCAATTCCCACGAACCGAACTGGTTATGTAGC
Source organism: Acinetobacter amyesii (assembly GCF_023499985.1). Classification (NCBI taxonomy): domain Bacteria; kingdom Pseudomonadati; phylum Pseudomonadota; class Gammaproteobacteria; order Moraxellales; family Moraxellaceae; genus Acinetobacter; species Acinetobacter amyesii. Next base: position 65,821 of record NZ_JAMCOU010000006.1, read on the forward strand.
GCACCTAAAAACTCATAAGCTGCACGCGTTGATTCCACTACGTCACGACGACCATCATACATTGAGGTTTGTTTTAAGCCGTAAATACGTCCAGTACTTGGAATAAATTGCCATAAGCCCGCTGCGGCTGCACTTGAGGTTGCTGCTGGGTCATAAGAACTTTCAATCACTGGTAATAACGCCAACTCAGTCGGCAAACCACGACGTTCTGCTTCTTTAACCGTGTGATATAAATAACGGGACGCACGCGCACTTAAACGATCAATATATGGTTGACGTGAAATAAACCAACCACGCTGCGCTTCAATTCGCGTATCCCAGTGGTTCAAATCCATTTTGAAACCCACAGTCATACGCTTCCAGACATCACCATGCTTCAGTACTAAAAGGCGATCGCCTTCTACGGCACGCATGTCTGTTGCAGAAAGTAAATCTTCGAGTGAATCTAAACTATTGGCATCGAGAAAGTTTGAGCCAACTTGTTTACTTGCTGAGTTCTGCTTAGTCGTTTGCGATGAAGAACAGCCCGTCAGACCAAGAGCTGCGAGCGCAGAACCCAAGACTGTAAATTTAAAAATTTGTGGTAACGTAGGCTGCCAGACAGTCGCAGTTGATTTATACATAAAAAAATCCAGACAACTCATATAAAATTTATTTTTTAGATATGCCATTGTAGTGAAGCAGAACACAGACACAAGGCGTTAATTTAACGCTATTTCAGTATAAATGTTACAAGAAATTAAAAAAATCGCCAGAAATGGATTTCTCTCTGTCATTTGCGTTATACAATATACGGTTCTGAATGCTTGTTTTTCTCCGGATTTGATTTATGTCTCAAACAATCACGCTTTATGTTGATGGTGCATGTAAAGGCAACCCTGGCTTAGGGGGTTGGGGGGCGTATATCATCCGTGAAACTGGAGAAGAAAAACTCTGCGGCGGTGAAGCTGAAACCACCAATAACCGTATGGAATTGACTGCTGCAATTGAAGGCATTCAACACTGTCCGTCCGATGCAAAACTGATTATTTGGACAGACTCTAACTATGTCAAACAAGGCATTACCGAGTGGATACATGGTTGGAAAAAGAAAAACTGGAAAGATGTTAAAAATCCTGATCTGTGGAAATTACTGGATGCAACTTGTCAGGGTCGGGAAATTGAATGGAACTGGATTAAAGGGCATGCAGGCCATCCGGGAAATGAAATGGCCGATCAATTGGCCAATCTTGGCGCAGAAAAAACCCTCGAACAGATCAAACTAGCGGCATCAACTACAGCTGAAGCACCTAAAAAAAAAGCTGAACCTGACTGGCTGTTAAACGATCCTTTTGGACTCGAATTTGCTGATAGCGATGATGACGAAGAAATCTCTGAAGAAGCAATGATTGCAAATGAAAGCATTGTTGATGCTTCAATTCAGGAGTCTTCAATTGCTCAGCCGCTAGAAATTGCTCCGTCACGTGAAATGACTACTGACACAGCGATCAATGCAGAGCAGATTGATGACATTACGATAGAACAACAAGCAACTGACACTGCTTCAACGTTGAATGAAGCTGCCCCTACACAGTCTAAGCAAGCTGCTGAAATCCATCCAATGATTGTCATTACACCAGCAACTGTCGATGTATCTGGCCCACGACAATTAATTTTGGATACGGAAACCACAGGTTTCTATTTCCAAGATGGCGACCGTATTATTGAAGTCGGTGCAGTGGAAATGATTAACCGCAAACTGACCGGTAGCTCAATTCATATTTATATCAACCCGCAAAAACCTGTCGGTGAATCTGAAAATATTCACGGAATCAGTGATGACTTTCTAAAAGACAAACCACTGTATGCTGAAATTGCTGATGTCTTATTTGACTATCTAAAAGGCGCAGAAATCATTGCGCATAACGCAACCTTCGATATGAACTTCCTAGATATGGAGTTTAAACGTGCAGGTTTTGTTGCCTTATCTGAAGTTTGCGAAGTCACCGATACCTTGGCTATGGCCAAAGCCAAGCATCCAGGCCAGAAAAACTCACTCGATGCATTAGTGCGTCGTTACGAAATTCCACAACGTGACCGTACCTTCCATGGTGCGTTACTCGATGCGGAAATTCTGTCTGACGTATACCTAGCAATGACGGGCGGTCAGGTTTCCTTTGATATCGATGCCCTGACCCACTCGCAAAATGAAGATGGTTCGCAAACCCGCGCCGCTGTTGAAATAGAATTACCTGTGATTTTACCTTCAGCAGATGAACTTGAAGCCCATGAGACATGGGTCAAACAATTTGAAGAAAAACATGGTACACCTTGCCTTTTTGCGAAATAAAATCTAAATTTCGTGTTACTTTTTGTATATAAACAATTCTTACATACGCTATAGTAAAACCATAAACATGGACCGCCTTAAGGGGCGGTTAATAAACAAGATAAAACATCTAGGAAAGGTGCAGATACATGTCTTACCAAACCTCTATCCATTTTGATCCAACGGCTTTGCTGATAATAAAAAATGAGGTTGATAACTCAATCAAGTTAGTCGAATCAGCAGTCAGCACCTTAGTTGAAGATCAAACTTTACCTTTCGGGATTGATGATGCACTGATTCAATTTGAACAATGTGCTCAAGTACTAGCTTTAGTTGATATGCCAAGTTTGGCAAAAATCGCTCAATATTCAGCAGAGTTAATGCGCAAGATCATGGGGAATCCTGCGCAAATTAACACTCAAGAGGTCATCGCACTGAGCGAAGGCACGACCATGCTGAAACGCTACATCGAATTTATCTGCCTACGTGAAGTTAAAATTCCACAATTCCTGCTGGACAGTCTTAATCGTCTAGAACTATCTTTAGGTAAACCTCTAACGTCGGAAGGCCAACACATTGAGTCCCTACTCGATTGTATTACTCCTGACTTTGACCTACCTCAAGCTCCTGCACTTGAAAAATCAAAATACGTTCACCGTCTGTATAAGTTGGCGTTGAATAAATTGATTAAACAAGAAGAAACTGAGCTGGATCTGCAAGCGATTAAATTGGTCGGTGCGTATTTAGCAGGTCTTTCAGACAAACATCCAAGCAAACAATATTGGAACTTGGTTTTTGTTGCGTTTAATCAAATTGATCAAATCTTAATTTCTGATGCTCGCTTACGTACCTTGGTAAGCATTGAACGCAATATGGCTCAATATTTTGCAGGAACTGAGCGCTTTAAAGCATCCATTTCTGATTTAGCCAATGTCTTAAGTCTAAACATTAGCCAAGAAGATGACATTTCTCATCATATTCGTGGCAAATTAAATATCGGTGAAGACCTTCTTACCGACACCCAATTGCAAGTTTTCAGTCGTCATTTATATGGTCCTGACTTCGACACCATGCATACCATTGGTGAATTGGTAACGACTGAAATGACGCAAATTCGTAATGATATTGAATTTAACTATCAAAATATGACGCCTGAAAAAACCCAAGAACTTCAAGCGAAATTGAACGAATTGGCAAATATTTTCAAAGTCTTGAACTTAAATGAAGCGTATAACGACCTCTCGCGTCAAGCTGCGTCATTAGGTAATGCTGAGATTTTACAAGATGAAAGCTTTGCCCAGCAGTTGATGAACAATATCTTGTCTGCCATGAACTCGATTGGTGTGCTTGAGCGTCATCACACTTCTAGCCGCTTACAACTTCGTGTGAATAATATGAATATTTCACTCGACCGTTTAGATGAAGCGCACGCTGCTCTGTTAAATGAGACCAAGGTTTTAATTGATGCTGCTAGCCAATCTTTAGTTCAGTATTTACAAAACCAAGATTTGACACAACTTGAAGCGACTGCAACTCAATTCCGTGAAATTGGTGGTGCGATGTTGTTCCTCAATGCAGATGCGGCTCAAAATGCGCTGAATTCAACAGCTCAATTCATTTTGAAACGAGTTGAATCTTCAACAGCGATTGAAGCAAACGAAGTGAATCAAGCATTAGATTCATTGGCAAGCGCAGATATGTTGATTGACAATTTAAAGAACAAACAACCTGTTTTACAGGGCATGTTTAAGGTAGCATTGGACAGTAGCGAAAAACTGAAATCAGCAGCAGCCTAATGTCTAAATTATCACTTGCGTATATCTTCAAACAACAGCAATTGCTAGTCGATGAAAACTTTCAACTTCCCGAAGTTGAACAACTCGCAAGTGATTTAAATATTGGCACGGGTGATCGAGTGATTGCCCGTGATCTACTTGAAAATGAGCCAATTCCTGAAGGCTTACAACTCATCCCTATTCGTCAGCTTTTACAACTTTGGAATGTTCAGCAATTTGAACAAGCCAGCCGTGCTATTCAACTCTTAGAATGGCGCCGTAATCATAAATTTTGTAGCCACTGCGGTACAGCAACTCAAGTCCACGCCACAGAATATGCCATGGTTTGCCCTGCTTGCGGTTATCACCAATACCCTCGTGTAAACCCCTGTGTCATTACCGTCATTACCCGTGGTGAAGATGAAATTTTATTGGCAAAAAATGCAAAAAATGTCCGTGCTATGTATGGACTGATCGCAGGTTTTGTTGAAGTGGGTGAAACTCTAGAAGAAGCAGTTCGTCGTGAAACTGAAGAAGAAGTTGGGCTGAAGGTCAAAAATATTCAATATTTGGCAAGCCAACCTTGGCCTTTCCCAAGTAATTTAATGATCGCCTTTAAAGCAGAATATGCTTCAGGTGAGCTTCAATTACAAGAAGAAGAAATAAGTGATGCGGCTTTCTTTAAATTTGATGCATTACCTGAAATTCCGTTCAAAGGAAGTATCGCCCATTCGATGATTATGCATGTCATCCATGGGTCTGCTGTTGCAGATGACACCGAAGCCTGGTTATAAGTAGCTATTTTTAGTAAATAAATCATGCAATAAAAAAACCGCCATACTTGGCGGTTTTTTATTTTCAATCATTTAACCAAAGACATTAAGGTGGACTAATTTCATCGAGTACACGCATGATTTCAGCTTTGGTTTTAAAGAAGCGACTAAATAGACTCGAAACTGAACCAATCATCGTGATGTGCCCAACACGAGGGATTTGAATCAATTGACTATGGTTGCCTGAGGCTTTTAATCGACGATCAAAATCTTCACTATTGCTATGGCCAACGATATTGTCTTTATCCGCAGTGAATAGATAATGCTTCACTTGATTTTGCTCAACAAAATAATATGGCATCACTTGTTGATACGGTACATTTTGATCAAAGGCATCTGCACAAATCGGATCACCTTTATAATCAAAATGATATGGCCCTGCCAATCCCACAATTGCACGAATATTCTCTTTCACTTGTAGCTGATAAGGCGTCGGATGATACAGTGCAGACATGACATTAAATGCCCCTGCCGAATGTCCCATTAACACCACATTTTCCACTTCAATCTGCAACTTATGCTGAGACTGCGTCAAATAGTTTAATGCAAGGCTAAGATCATCAATTGAAGCCGGAAAAATATATTCAGGTGCGAGATGGTAATTGATGACAGCAACATCGAAGCCTTCTTTTGCAAAAGCCTCACCAATGAATCCATAGTCCTTTTTGTCACCATGCATCCACGCTCCACCATGTACAAAAACGATGAGTGGACGTTGCTGACGAGGTGCTGACGTGCGATACAAATCTAGGCGATGGCGCGCTTTTAGACCATAAGGGATATTGTTTTGAACATGATATCCTTGTTTGGGTGTCAGTCGATTTAATGCATAACTGCCAAAATCATATAACCGAAAATTTCGGTATAAAGATTTAGCCAAATCCATTTTTTGCTGAAGCCGCAGAGACCATTGATTCATATTTTACAGCATCATTTCCGACATTTTATTGAGCATTTGGATCGACAGCATCCGGATCTATCGCTACAGGCGTTTGTACTTCAGGTTGCACATTGCCTACAGCAGGTGTGGTGTAACTTGAGTTAATTGAACGTGCCTGTGGATTTGGGTTCTGATCAATATTATCGATTAAAGTGACAATTCGCGTTACATTACCCACTTGTTGCAAGATTTGATTTAAGTCTGTGATTTCCGCACTGTTTAAACGGCCCATCACATAAAGAACAGCATCTTCAGTATGAATGTGTACTTTGCTGTCAGATACCACAGGCGCTTTCATAATCAAACCACGGGTATTCGCAGTGACCGCAGTATCTTGCATGATGGTGCTATAGCTGATCTGATTACCCACTGTAATATAGTTATGTACAGTTTTGACATCACTCATTGAACGGACATTTTCTTCTGCCAATTCTTTTAAATGATTATCTGGCACTTGCCCAGTCAATAAGACATTGCCATGAAAACTTTCAATATTGACACGTGACTGTTTAAAACGAGTATCTAATTTATATAAGTTAATTTTTGCTGTTCGAACAATGGAAGAGTCAATAAAAACTTGTCCCAATGAGCGTGCGCCGCTTTCAGTTCCTACAGGTGCTGATCCTGTTCCATTCGAAATAAAACTCGCACAGCCAGATAAACTTGCGACACAAAGCATCGTTATTGCAATACGCTTAACCACTCAGCACGACTCCTCAAATTTCCACACGTATTTTTCTATGCGTTTACACAGTTTGTTTTATCAAAGATTAATCAACTCTTGATCAAAAGTAAAAGCATTTTCAATCCATTGCTGATGATACGGGTATTTAGAAAAGTCTTGCTGTAGTGTTTTTGCAAAGTGTTGATAAAAATCAAAACAAATTGCATCAAAGCGACAATAATAATTTTGAAAATGGGACTGTTCATTTAAGAAATGCAACGCAGTCTTCATCATCTTACGTTGTTTATGAATAGAGATACTTTCGATGGCTTGGGCATAACGGGTATGCGAACGAGCTTTAACTTCGATAAACACCAATTCTTGACCACGTGTGACGATCAAATCAATTTCACCATAACGACTATGATAATTCTGTTGCACCTGTACATAGCCTTGCTGCTCAACCAAACGTAGCGCTTGCTGTTCTGCCCACTGTCCCAGATTCATCTGTCCTATATTCATCCGCTCTAAGTTTAGCTGCATCGTTTCATCCCTATAGTGAGATCGCTACGATGCCTTTTTTACTTCGCTCATAGCAGTGAGGAACACGCTGAATATTGTTTTGACTAATTTTGATTAGTCCTGTTCGCCCCTGAAATTCAATGCTTTTTAATTTCGGTTCTTGCAAATATTGTTTTGCAATATGCCATGTGTCCCCACCAAAAGCTAAAAGACGTTGATATGGCATATCTACTGGATTTTCCTCATAAGCTCGGATCAGGTCAGGCCAACGCGCGTCATGCAATGCAGGTGCATCACAAAATTTCAGCCCTACAGGAATGGGCTTAGTGGCTTCAATCGCATTGGCGACGCTATATAGTTTTGCTTTAGGTAGTTTTTTTTGACTGTTTAACCATTCATTATTGCCCAGCAACAGCACCCCTTGATTTTTGTCCAGCTTCGTTGGGAGTTGTTCAACCACTTGTATCGGCACTGAACTTTGACTAATTAAGGACATGAGTAGTAATTCATGCTCTGCCTCTGTTGCGGGCTGACGTAACACTAACACTTGCGCTAATTTGTCTTTTTCGAAGACTTTTTGGAGTGCTAGGGCATCATCCCGTTTCGATAGACTGTACTGCCAGACGTTTGGAATTTGGCTTGTCGTTTCATTCAAAGCCAACACACGGACTTTCGGCTTGGCTTTAACTAGTGCTTCTACATCTTGACGTGCTAAAGGACCAATCACCAATTGAGTTTTTTTATTGACCTGTTGCTTCAATATCGTTGCAATTTGCTTTTGATTTGAATCTACAAACTTAATGGGCACTTTGTAGTCTGACGATTGATATGCGCTATTGAAACCTTGCTTAATACTGGATGCGGCTCGCGCCATAGGGCCAGATTCAGGTAGAATGACCAAAACGTCTGCCTGTGCAGCAGTAAACAGACTGCTTAAAAGGCAAAGACCCAAAATTTTGTTCTTATTATCCAACATGGAGAAACCTATGAGTGCTCAGTTATTTGTTGTTGCAACTCCAATCGGGCACTTAGATGATATTAGTTATCGTGCAATTGAGGTATTGAAGTCGGTTAAAATTATTGCCGCCGAGGATACACGAACTTCCGCACAATTACTTAAACATTTTAGTATCAATACGCCTTTAACCGCCTGCCACGACCATAACGAAAGCAACAAAATAGACCAGCTGATTGAACGCCTCGAAAAGGGTGAAAATATGGCGCTGATTAGTGATGCAGGCACGCCATTGATCAGTGACCCCGGCTTTAAATTGGTTCGTGCTGCACAAGAAAAAAATATTCGTGTCATTCCTGTGCCGGGTGCCTGTGCTGCCATTGCAGCTCTCAGTGCTGTCGGTCTGCCCAGTGACCGTTTTAGTTTCGAAGGCTTTTTACCTTCTAAACAGTCACAACGTCTTTTAGCACTGGAAAAATTGAAAGACGAAACTCAAACCATGATTATTTATGAAGCGCCGCACCGTATTGTGGACTGCCTAAAAGATATGTCGAATGTCTTTGGTGCAGATCGTCCTGTGGGCTTTGCACGTGAAATTACCAAAACATTTGAAACCATTAAAAAAATGTCTTTGGGTGAGTTGGTTCATTTTGTCGAATCTGATCATAATCAGCAAAAAGGCGAAATCGTTTTGGTAATTGGTGGTGCGACCGAAGAAAAAGACCTAGAGCAAGAAAAGTTAGACAAATTGTTGACGCGTTTACTTCAAGACTTGTCCGTTAAAGCTGCCTCTCAGTTGGCTGCTGATTTAACTGGGATTAAAAAGAAAGTGGCCTATCAACGTGCTTTAGAGTTAACCCAAGCGAACGATTAAGCTTAATTTTTTTATTTTTAATTTGAACCGCTTATGGGACCTACGGGTTCCATAAGCTATCCCATACAATAATTTAAATAGAATGAAAAAAAGTTGCTTATAACATGTCCATAAATCTGTCTGTCAATAAACCGCTGGTGTTCATTCTCTTTAATCTGGTTTGGCTCACGGCTCTTGCACATATTATTTATACTGGCATTCAACCCTATCCGCACTATATTAGTGGCGAGCAAATGACGGCCGATCATAGCGCGATTACGATGGTCTGTGGATATTGTTCCCTCTATTTTATAGTCGGTAATTTACTGAAACTGAGCCAATTTTGGGATAGGCATCGCTATTGGGCTTATGTCGTTTTGAGTGCGGTATTACTTTTTCAATCTTTTGTCGCTGCTGTGGCGGCCATGCATGCACCGCCGTATATTGCTGCATTTATTATTAATTGTATGTTTTTGCTTTTACTACATTTTGTGTTCTATCCTATTTACGCGATCAGTCGTAAATATATGAAGCCAAAGACGGCTTAAAATAACTTCACAACGTCATAACTAAACATGCTTAGTTAAAAAATGAATGACGTGCATCATCGCACAAGCGAATGAAGCAAAAAAAACACCACATGACGTGGTGTTTTTTCATTTTAATCTTTTGCCGATTCGTCTGGAGGGACTTCGGTAATACGACCACCACGCGCTAAGAACGCAGCAACTTCATCTTCAAGCGCCTGACGTTGTTTTAGTTTTGCAGTCACTGTTAATGTTTCAGCTTCAGAGGTGTCATCATCAGAGGCAGAATCAGCTGCGTCACCTGCACCTTTTTCAGCTGCTTGTGCTTCATCTTCATCAACTACTGAATCTTCTGGATCATCATAATCGTTCATATCAGTCATTGTGTTCTCCCCGCGAATGACTTCTGTTTGCCAGCGAATGGCTGGTTTTAAATTAACAGAAATTTAGCAATCTCTGAGCATTTCGACTAGTACCCACAATCAAAAAATCGTATCTTTTTTAATCAAAATCGTAACCTTGTTTATACGACTGTCTAAAAAATATCTGACTTTGACCTAAGCTGCGTAGATTGTATCTTTTAAAATACTCAGACCATTGGCTTGAGCCATAAACGCATCTTTTAGAACAGTCTGATTTTCCACTTGTTTTAAACCAAAGTTTCGCGCCCACACCACAGGTGAAAAAGTGGTGGTTTCTAACCAACCAATCGCGGACATACTATGCATCATGGCATCGTTTTGCCCTTTACGGCGGTGCTCATAGCGCTTCAAACTTTGTTCATGTGCCCACACACCTCGTTTTTTATCGGTCAAAAGCACATCGCAAAGCACCGCTGCATCTAAACAACCAATATTCACGCCTTGTCCTGCAAGCGGATGAATCACATGAGCCGCATCACCAATCAACGCTAGACCATCATGGACATATTGCTGCGCAGCTCGTGCCTTCAATGGAAATTTAGCACGTGGCGTTGCTTCTAAGACTTCACCGAGCATGTGATGACTTTCTCGAGTGAGCAACGCAGTAAATTCCACATCGGATAAAGCCACATATTCATCGGCATAATCATCTGGTAAGGTCCACACAATCGATTGCCAATAACCGCTTTCTTCTTTTTTTAGACTCGCCATCGGCAAAAATGCCAAAGGCCCAGTTTCTAAGAAAATTTGACGCGCTACATGCTGATGCGGTTGGGCGGTTTTAATTGCACAGCTCACACCGGCTTGTTTATAGTCCAGCACATCTAGATCGATGAAAGCTTGCTCACGGACAAATGAGTTTGCACCATCTGCACCTATCACCAGTTTTGTTTTGAGCTGTGTACCATCTGCGAGGTGGATGATCCACACACCAACGCCGCGCTCAACTCGACTGACCTTAACTTGGGTTCGGTAGTCTTCAAGCTGTTCTAGCATTTTTTCTTGAATGGCTAAATTCAATACACTTGGTTCAACCATTGAACCTAAAGCTTGCTCAACTGATGGTGTTTGATCTGCCACATGACCAAAATTGATTTCTCCATAGCCATTTTTATTCCACACCTGCATACCAGTATAAGGCTGCTGACGGGCAAGCTTTTCCCAAACGCCCACAGTCTTGATTAAATGAATGGTGGCTTGACTGAGCGCCAAAACTCGAGGATTCACAACACTTTTGGTTTTTTCTGCATCCAAAATAGGTGCCGCATCCAATACCGTAGCCTGCACACCGCCTTGCGCCAACAGCAATGCCGTTAAGCCACCGACCAAGCCACCGCCGACAATCACTGCATCCAGTACATTTGTTTGATTTAAACTCATGCTTTTAGCCCCATTGCATAATTCGCGACTAAAGGCTTAATCCCCGGAATGGTGTCAAAGGCAACTAATCCAGTATTGCGAATCAATTTTAAAAATGGGTTCTGGTTGCTAAAACCACGAACAACTGAATCACAGAATTTAATCACCCGCTGCTGATCGGTCAGGCGCGATTTTTCATAATCAAGCAACATAGCTGCATCACCCAGATCTGCATTTTTTTCAACTTGCTCTTTTAAATAACGGCGTAGTACATAGGCATCGCGCATACATAAGTTAAAGCCCTGACCAGCAACTGGGTGAATGGTATGGGCAGCATTTCCCATGAGCACTACACGACCTACAGCTTGTTTCTCTGCAAGTACTTGTGACAATGGGAAGCTGAAACGTTTACCAGTTTTTTGGAATTTACCTGCACGGTCGCCATAGGTTTCTTGTAAAGCATCTAAGAAGTGCTGATCATTTTCATCACCCATCCACTCGCCTTCAGTTCCTTTAGGAACAGGCCAAACCACTGAGCGACGGTATTCACCTGGAAGTGGTAGCAGCGCTAGCGGACCAAGCGGACTAAAACGCTCGAAACCGACATGACCATGCGGTTTAGAGGTTTGTACTGTAGTGACAATCGCCACTTGGTCATAATCATGCACCGATGCGCCAATACCTAAGGCTTTACGGCAGAATGAATCACGGCCATCGGCGGCAATCACAATTTTAGATTGTAGTTTGAGCTGTTCTTCAGCACGCTTTGCTTCAATATAGGCATGGTCTGCATCCTGCGTCAGCGAAGTCACTTGTACGCCGTCAATTAATTCAATGAATTGTTGTTTTTTGACTTCTGTGAGCAGCACACGGCCTAACCATGCATTTTCAATAACTTGTCCAAAGCTTTCGACTTTTTCTTGTTCTGCTTTGAGTCTTGCCTTACCAAAACTGCCTTGCTCTGTAATATTCACTTCTAAAATAGGTGTGGCGTGTTCCTGCAAAGCATCCCAGAGACCTAGTTCTTGATAAATTTGCACCGTACGGCGTGACAATGCGCTGTTTCGTGCATCAAAACTCGAGTGATAAGGCTCAAGGTTTGCATCATCATAATTGGGGTATTTAATGGCTTCTAAAAGTTTTACGCCAATTTTGTCTTTGGCCAACATGAGTGCCAGACTTAAACCGACCATACCACCACCAACTATGATGACTTCTTGCTGCATGCTTGTTTCCTTTTTTATCAAGTATTCGAATTTAGGACATTCACTCGAAATACATATAATCTGTAATGAATTTTATCTTACATCAAGGGCATGATTTTTTATAATGAAATACAAATTAGTTGCAGGTATTTGCACTGATTAAATACAAAATTAATCATCTCTTACCGTAAATATTGATCTTTAAAAAAGAGAAAATCACAATAAAAATGGCTAAGTCCATCAGAATCAACCATCATTTGCGTAAATCAGCGTCATTTGAACATGTCATGTTTTGATGCATTCAAAAGGATGATATCAAGCTAACAACCTGATGATTAGCCTTTAGCCATTGCTCAATTAGTTGAATAAGTGATTGCAGCTGCAGAAACCACTTATGTTACACCATTCGGTTTAATGAGCTTTTCATTACACAACATTTTCTGGATATATTCCGCAGCAGAATATATCCAGAAAATGTAATTTTTGTTGTGTTATTGGCGCCTTATCCTAAAGTTGATGCACGTACCAAGCTTTAATTTGAGTTAGGTACAGAGCAACTCTAAAGCGATGTCGAGCACTATTATTCAAACAGGTTTTAGCGCCAACTTTACCTTGGCATGGTGTGAAAATACTATGGCGCAAACCTTAGAAAATACGCTGCAAACCAATAATTGAGAAAGATTTACCCACCAAGCTGAGTTGTAGATTCATACCGATATGACTGAGACATCGAAAAAAAAAATCAACAAACAAACATTAGTGAATGGCTGTAATTATGATTATATGCACCCGAGTGTATGGTCAAATATGCTATAGATCTGATTTCACATGCTGAACCGGCAACCGGACATTTGGCCGTATATGAAAAACCGGAAGAGTTTTTAAAATTAGCGACAGAATTTTTACAAAAGTCTTAATCGCAAAGTGAAGCTAAAAAGCCGATCAATAGATCGGCTTTTTTTATATTTATTTAATATTTTCCATGATTTGGTCAAAATATTGCGCTCATGTATTCAATTTATTTTCATAGCAATAGATAAAGATATAGAACACAAAAGACAGAAATGATCTCCTTAATACGGAATAATTTAAATGAATGGCTTAAGTATTAAAATGCTGGATTAATTTCTTCAATCGAATTTCTGCATCTTGATTAAAAGCATTCGCCGCTTGGTGATACCAGCGTTTCGCCATCTTTAAATCTTGAGCTGCGCCATTGCCTAGCTCATACATTAAGCCAATTTTATAGGGAGCAATTGCACAGCCTTGTTTTGCCGATTGCTTGTACAAGCTCATTGCTACATTATAATCTTGATCAAGAATTTCGCCCTTTTCATATATTTCAGCAAGAGTCGTTCTTGCGTTTATATTTCCCTTTTCCACTGACTGATTCAGTAGATCTAAAGCGATATGAATATGTGTTTTAAATGGCTTTTTGAACAACAGCACGGCTAACTTCAGCATCGCTGCATCATCACCCTGATCAGCCGCTTTTTGATACCATCCTTGTGCTGTAACATCATTTTTTTCGACGCCGCATCCCGTTTCATACATTTCACCCAATTTAATTTGGGCTGCAATATCCCCTCTTGAGGCTAAACTCAAATAATCATCATAAGTACGCTGATTGTTATACTTAAACTTTATTTTCTTTACTGGATTATAATCACTATCAAAGATTTCAAAACCGACATAGTTTTTAAAGAGTTCAATCAATAACTGCCGAACCAATTGAGTATGATAAATTAAATGATCCTTTTCGCTAAAATAATAATACTGATAATAGCTTTCCAAATCTTGATTGATTTCTTCTTTTAAACTGTTTAAATCAGTCGTCCATTTTTTTTGAACTTTGCCATTTTCAACATATTCGTATAAATACCTTGTTGAAAAGTTTAACCATTCCTTTTCAAAATCTTGTCTTTCTCCATCCATGTAAAGTTCCTCTTCTTCCGCTTGAATGACACATCTGATTTCTACACCCTCTTTATAAAGCGCATAGCTATAGCTTGAATTTGTGTCTGCAAAATCAAAGAAGATCATCCATTTCATCGGCAACTGACTGCTTAGCAAACTGCTCCATTTTTCAGGTTCAGTAAAAGCAAAATGTGCTAATCCGGCACTATTGATACAAACAATATGATCCGTCAGCCACTCTATATCTAATGCAGATTTTGAGTTTTCTTCAAAATAAACCAGCCAATCATTTACCAGTCTTTCAATATCCTGTTGATTGCCATTAAAGGGAATAACCACCCCAGCTTTTCTAACGCCCATAATTATGATTAAAATAAAAAATTTATACGATTAATTTAAAAAGACTTATATCTAATTTTTGTAAAAACTTAACATAATAAAATCAACTACATTGCTAATTAACCTTGTCTATATGACTAGTATTTATAAGACTGCTTGTAGATAAAAAAGCCGATCATCTGACCGGCTTTTTTAATTACTATATTAACTTAAGCGGCTTTCGCTTTCGCCATCAGCGCTTCAATGTCTTCTACAGATTTCACCACTGCAGCTGTTAAAACACGTGGACCATTTTTAGTCGCTACAACATCATCTTCAATACGAATACCGATACCACGCCATTTCGCATCAACGCTTTCATCATCTGGCGCAATATAAAGACCTGGCTCAACAGTCACAACCATACCTTCCTCATAGGCACGCCATTCACCCTCTTGTTTGTATGAACCGACGTCATGCACATCCATACCAAGCCAATGACCCGTACCATGCATATAAAACTGACGGTAAGCTTCTTTTTCAATGATTTCGTCAATATCTCCTTGCATAATGCCAAGATCCAATAAACCTTGAACTAAAATACGCACTGCAACGTTATGTGGTTCTTTATAAGAGTTGCCGATACGCACCGCATCAATCGCCGCAATTTGCGCATCGAGTACGATATTATAAAGTGCTTTTTGTTCAGGGCTGAATTTACCGTTGACTGGGAAAGTACGGGTAATGTCTGAAGCATACAGCTGATATTCACATGCTGCATCAATCAGTACCAAATCACCATCTTTGAGTTCTTTGTCATTTTCCACATAGTGCAAAATACAGCCATTTTCACCGCCGCCGACAATGCTGTTATAGGAAGGCACACAGCCATTTTTACCAAAGACATAATTCAGTTCTGCTTCTAGTGCATATTCCATCATGCCCGGTTTAACCGTTTGCATGGCACGAGTATGCGCTTCTGCTGAAATATCCGAAGCAATTTGCATCAATTCAAGTTCATCATCAGATTTGTGCAGACGCATTTCATCAATGATGCGATCTAGTTGAATGACTTGAGCAGGCGCACTTGCACCCTTACGTGATTCACCACTTGCAGCCGAAATCCACTGCGCCACACGAGCATCAAAATCTGGTTGCTGCCCAATACGGTAGAATAATTTATCTTTATTTTGTAATTTTTCTAAAATTTCTTCGTCTAATAAATCAATGGCATAAGCCTCATCAGCTTCATAATCTTCTACAGCCCCATCTACACCCGCACGGTAGCCATTCCAAATTTCCATTTCACGGTCACGTTCACGGCAGAACAAACTATAGCTATAACCTTCTTCTTCGCTATCAAAAGTTTCAATCACTGCAACCGCTTCAGGTTCAGCAAAACCTGTTAAATAAAAGAAACTACTATCAGCTCGAAATTTATAATCTGCGTCGCGATTACGCATGGCTTCTTTGCTCGTGGCAATAATTGCAATACTACGTAGTCCCATTTCACCCGCAAGGATGTCTCGACGTTCTTGAAAATCCGCTTGAGTTAATTTCTTCATTTAAATACTTCTTATACCTGCTGGCTGATATTGTTTAAATTTTGATTCAATTGAATATGAATCTCTCAATCTATGTGAGGCATGTATAAAAACACGTAATACCTCACATAGATATAAGCAAAATTAATGCCTTAGCTTGGACGATGTGGGGTGAACATTTCAACCACATTCCCCACTTGAGCCGATGAATTTTTAGCGCTCAGTTGTAGCAACGGTGTTTCTGAAACATCAACTTTGGTACGTCCCATAGACAGGCTCACTGGGATTAAACGAACAAATTCGTATAATTCCTGATAGCTTTCTTCACCTTCTTCATCATCATCTGAATCTTCAAATTCTACTGAAGCGACATCCTGTAAATGCTCAATCAATTCTTGTTCATTAGTGCGCAGATGACCTGCCGCCAAACCAAAACCAAGAACCACACCTGCACACCAATCTGCCAAGGCTTGCACACGCTCACCTAGCAAGTGATCATCATCTGGTAATAAAGGAAGATAGTCGAGTTCATCATCTGAAAGTGAATGAGCTACATCTTCTGCTTCTTCAGTCAACAATGCCACCGCATCTTCGTCTAATTCAGCTACATCAAGCGTTGCTAAAATTTGTTGCCACTCTTCACGACTCGGGGGTTGTGACACACAAACTATACCAGTGAGTAGACCGTGTAACTCACTTGGGCTTGAAATTTCTTCAATTTTAGAAAAATTCTGGGACCAATCTGACCAACCTGAAATATCGTCTTGCATTCGCTTATCCAATCTCTATACTTCGTATATATTACCTTTGTTTGCAAGACTGTGCGACTACGTTATGTTAGAAGAATTACAGCGTCTCCAAGCGCATATTAGCGTTTTAAAAAAGCGACTGGCGCAATTTGAAAGCGAAAATAATGCCCTACAAGATGAGAAAAACTCGTCTGATGAGCACCATCATGCTCAAATTGTACATAAGAACGGTATTATCACCTCCAAACAAGAAGAAATTGATACGCTGAATGAGCAATTAACTGATTCACGTGCTCAACTTCACCAGCTGAATACTGATGCAACTGCTTTGGCTGACCGATATAGCCGTCTTGAAAAAAGCTGTACTGATCTAAAAAATCGTTTTCAAGAAATTTTGGCAGAACGTAATGAGCTACGTATCGTTAAAGAAAAGATGCAAAATGAACAGCGTCATGCTCAACAAGAAATTCAAGGTTTGCAGCAAGAACGTGAACGTTTATTGCAAAAAAATGAACATGCCAAAGCAAAAGTTGAAGCGATTATTCAACGTTTAGCTATTTTAGGTACAGCTCAAGATCAACATGCGCAAGAAATTCAACAATTGGCACATCCGACTGAAAGTAATGAGGAAGTTTGATCATGAGTGAACAAATTGCAGTTGATTTAAAAGTTCTAGGTCATAGTTTCCGTTTAGCAACTACTTCTGACCAACAAGCCGATTTAGAACGCGCAGCACAATTACTGAATGACAAATACGATGAATTTCGTCGTAAAGCACCACGTATGGAACCGAGTAAGCTGATCATTATGGTCGCACTTGAATTAATGCAAGAAGTCCTGTCAATGAATAAGAGTTTGCAAGAATATGCAAACTGCGAACTTTTGTTGCAAAATATTTTGGAACAAGTTGAAGAATTGACTGATTAATCGGTGGTTTAGTGATTATACTTTGCCCGATTGCTTCATTTTAAACACTTTGTCAGTGTTTGGTGATTTGCCAATAACGCTGAATTCGTTATACTGAGCACATCTCTGAGGTGTTCGCCAGCTAGGTCTAATCCCCTGCCGATACTTAAACTTATGGATGTGTTCTGTATATTCTGAGCGTATGCCCTCCTCGAGTGGGAAACCCAGCGAGTGTACGTCGCGTCCACCTTGAACTCATCGGGTTCAGGGTCACGACATTTGCAGCGGCATCTTCGGAGTGTTTATTTTCCAAATCCTTATTTAAATTACAAGCATTTGATTTAAAAAATTTTTTTAATTTACTATTCTATTTCCGTGCCCCTCTACTTTTGTTCTTCACCATAATTATTTCATTTAAGTTTGGTTAGTTTAAAAGTTTATTTATTCAAGTTAATTCATTTTTTGAGTTGTTCCAGTTTAGCTAACTGTCTATCCAAAGCTCTGTCCATTTCAGGAAGAATTTGTCGTAAATATTGAATTGATGAAATGGCTTCATCCAATTTCACGACGCCTTTTTTAACCAAGTTATATTGTTGCTCGAGTAGAGCGAGTACTTGATTTTGATTCGGCTGCTGTCCCTGACTCATCAGCGTATTTATTTGCTGAAATTGTTGATATACCTGTTCACGTTGCTGTAATAGCTCAGAGTGCGTTTCACTGTCGAGTATTGATTGTTTGGAATTAAAACTTGAATGCTGCAATACATTTTCTATAGTTCGCTCTGAACGTGTTTGAGACACTTTTTGTTGATCTAACGGCAGCTGTTCATGAACCTCCTGCTGCTTTGGTTTTAATAACTGAATCATCAACAATAAAATCAAGCCAACCACTAACCCGATAACAATCCATTTCTTATACATGATTCAATCTCTAAATATTCTTCAATTAAAAAATTCAGAGCCTATTTGACTCTGATTTTTCCATTTTCTTTTGATTTAAACTGTTTTACTGACTGCCCCATCCTGCTGGTGCATAACCTAAACGAACACGCTGTGGGTGATTGCCAACTGGAACTGTGATGACTTTTTCACCTGTTGCAAAATCAATCACGGTTACTGCATCTGTGGCACTTTCAGAAATGACACAACGCTTACCATCTGGACTTTGCGTTGCCCAATACGGTTTGCCTGCAGCAATCAATTTCGCCGCGGTCAAAGTTTTACGATCGATGATGGTGGCATAATCATCCATCGTTCCTGCAACACATAGTTTTTCACCATCTCCACTGATCGAAAGCCCATGATGACGTGAGTCATTTACCCATTTCGTGCGATCAGAGGGAATAGTTGTACTTCCCGGAAGCTGTGCAATGCGCGTGACTTTGTCTTGATTGAGATCATATTCGACCAGACCATTAAAAAATGAGACCTGAGCATAGATTTTGGATTCATCTTTACTAAATACAATCGGTCGAACTGAGTTAGACAGGTCTTTACGACCAAAGGCATCCAATGCAGGACGAAAATCAATTTTCTTCAAGACTTTAAAATTATTAGCATCGGCAATGGTGATATAGCGTTTGCCTTTAGTGAAATCCTGCCACGCTGCATCCATTGAGGTTTCGACATTACCTATGGCTGAGTTAAGAATTTTTGTGCCACCATCAAAGTAAATATTTTCATGTGGCTTATCTCCTGTGGCAAAGCGCCCGAGTTCCTTGCCTGTGTTGATATCGAGTATATGTACGACATTTCCTGAAGACGCTGATACTGCAACCTGTTGCCCATCGGGTGAAACCGCCATATGGTCTGCGCGAAATCCTTCAACGGGTGTGCGCCAATTGATTTTTCCTGTTGCTATGTTAATCGAGACTACATCTGCATAACTTGGGCGTGAGGCAACCACCGATTTGCCATCTGGTGTGGAATACATGTCATCGACCAATTGATCATTTCCCTCTCCTGCTGTATTACGAATGTAGCTATAGGCGATCAATTTTACTGGGTTAAGGTAAATTTCAGTGAGCCGTTCTTTTTTGTCGGGCACCATATTGATGACACCAACTTTCTGATAGTTTTTTGCAGGATTGATGACTGTAACCGTACCATCCCAGTTATTACCCACAAAAAAAACTTGCTGGCTATTGGGTGGAACGGGTGCAGTGGTTGTCGCTGCAAAAGTAAGTGGCGACACCGCAACCGTCATACAAAGAAGTGTCCTGATCCAGAGATTCTTTTTCATTTTTATTGTCCATTAATTTGTTTTTATGCATACCTTTTGAGCTACGTCATCAGATAAGTGTCGCTTTTTAAGCACAAAGAAAGCTTATTCAATATACAAGTGTAGATATAGCGTATTTGTTTTAATTCCGATGAGTTGTTGATTAAAACCAAGTTTTCAATCTACATTCATTTTTTGGGAAGCAAAAAAAAGCACCCGAAGGTGCTTTTTTAGTTCATCAAATTATTAGTAAATAATTTGATTATTGTTGATTAGGTCATCTAGTTCGACTTTGCTCGTTTGATTGAGCAAGACTACAAGATCTTGTGATTCATATTCCGTACCTGATGTGCCATCACGGTCAATTGAAATCACAGCTGAATCAGTTTCTTCGTCATATGCTACTGTTACAAACTCTGCGAGATTCGCTTCAGTTGCATCGTCAGAAAGTAATGAAGATATATCGATTTGGTCAGCAATAGAAAAATCATTTACTGTTGTTAATGTATTACCGCCCCAATTATCGTCTGCGAGAAGGTCGAAAACAATATCACCAATAAGTAAACTTTCACTTTCTAATGAGAACATCGCAAACGATGCTGTCGCAGTCACTGTATCCTGAATAGGAAGCACATTGTTACTGTTTCCTAACTCTGTTTCGAGCTGGGTTGTAAGTACATTTACATCTTGAATTGAGGTTTCAGGGACTGTAACTTTCACTACAAAATCTTCAACTTGACTACTTGAAGTGCCTTGATAAGTATAATACCCATCTGAATCTTTGCTTACTGATATACCATTTACCGAAACTTTGGCATCAACTAAAGCATCAAGAGCAGCAGATTTAAATTTCACACCATTTACATTCACATTTTCCTCTGCATCATTTAGAACTTCTGCATGTAAAGTAAATTGTAAAACTTTCTCTGGAGCGTCTGCTTCCGGAGCTACTACACCAAGTTGATCCTGTCCATTTTGATTTTTCTCACCTGTCTTAGCAATTTGAGTTCCATCCGTAAATAGTACACCTTCCAACATATTAATTTGGAAACCACTTACATTTTGGACACCCGTAATACTTAAGTTAAAACCATCAATATAGTTGGTTGTATCAGAGTTGTTTAAAATCATTGAATTGACAGGATATTTTTCACCTGAATACGCTTCATCAAATACAATCCAATCACTCGGAGTACCTTTTTGACCTCCAAAGTCTTTAGGGAAACTATTTGAGAAATTAAGCCCAAGCTCTTTCTGAGTCAGAACTTTGTTAATTTTCTCCCAATTGATAATAATAATTTCAGAAACGTTAATTTCACTTTTCAAATTAGTAAAGATTCTTAGCGCATTGTTAATTTTATTGAAATCATTACCATACTGTGGATCATTGATAATAGCTTGCATCTGTGCAGCAATATCTACAATTTTCGCTCCCGCAACAAGATCATCAGAAACATAATTACCTTCAGCATCTTTATAAATCGTACCTAGGTTTGGAACGTTAATCACTGCACTTGATGCACCACCACCAGTTCCACCTGATGTTGACCCTGATACCGAAATTTCACTTGTTAATGTTGCTTTTAACTCAATGAGTTCAGCATTGCCAGTTACAGGAGTTGTAACTTTACCATCAGTAACTTGAAGACTTATCGAAGGCAATACAGCACCTGAATTTAGCTGATCCGCACCTTTCTGAGTTAAGGTTACAGATTGATCAGCCACTGATAATTGATAGAAACCGTCGGCACTAACTGTCGAGCCATTAGCAAATGTCACATTCAGACTATCATTATCTGCATCCGATGCAGCATAAGCAGCAATTTTTTGACCGGCAACAGCTGCACCAACAGTGACTACTTCTGGTTCAATTTCAATTTCAGGTGCAGCGTTTGTTACAGAAGCAGGATACAAAATTACACCGAACTCTAATTCTGAACTTGCAGTTGAACCATTCGATTTTTCAGTTGCAAGAGATTCAAGCTTCACGTTCAACTGTAAAGAATTACCCGTAACAGCCAAACTTGGTGGTGCAATCGCCACTAAGTTTGAACCTTCGATACTCATGCCATCAGCGACAAAACTTAAATTGCCATTTGTATCCGCAGTTCCAAGCAATACTCGAGTTCCGTTCTCTGTAATAGCATAAATTTTCATACCTTAATATCAGCATAAGATAGTGTTTGACCCGCGATGATTGGTGTTTTATTCCCAGCAGCATCTACGATTGTCAATACACCATCTTTTGGCAGATTTGTTACCGTAATAACAAGCTGATCATTTGCTGTATTTGCATCTGAAATACCAAAATGCGCCCATGTTAATGTCACACTTTGATCTTCTGTCGTAACCACTTGGGTTGTTTCAACTTCAGGAGCGATATTGTCCACTGGGACAGTTTTATCTACTTCCTCACCCGGATTACCTGATTTATCTTCATAGCTTTCTGTTGGGACAGTTACTGTAATGTCACCATCAACACCCGGAGGTACTTCACCAGTCACACATATGAGCCATCTGGTTGTTCCACTGGCGGCGTAAATGGTACTTCGATTGGACCATTTGGACCTTCAACAATGATTTTATCTTCTGTAATTGTCAATGGATCAACATCATCAGGATAAGTCACAGTGATCTTACCATCTGGTGTAATCGTCACTTCTGCTACAAGCGGAACCATATTGATGTTTTCGTTGCCTGTACCTGGTAGACCCAGGTTACCCGAAGTGTCTTCATATGAACCTTCTGGTACATTAACCGTAACTTTGCCTTCAACGTCCTCTGGCACTTTACCCGTTACCGTAATTGAACCGTCTGGTTGAGTCTCAGGTGTACCAAACTCAACCACGATGTCTTTGCCATTTGGATCTTTAACCGTAATTTGGTCAGGCGTAATTGTGGATGGATCGGTGTCATCAGGTTAAGTCTGTACGATGTCACCATTCGGTGTCACAGTCACTTCAACTTGTGGACGCTCAGTTGTCGCATGTTCAACTTTTCCTGGCGTAAATAAATATGCAAAACCAGATAATTTATTGTTTCAAAACAATATGATTGATGCATACAAAATACATGTTCAACGTGATGAAAAATTATGCGCAGATGATTAGCTAAGAACCAAAAATGTGCAACTAAGCTCTATATAGATGACTTTAAAGCCGGTGATTTTTATATTAATAATTCTGCTGATTTTTATTTAAAAGAAGGTGAATACCAATTTAAGGTGAAAAATTGTACAAATCATTGTAAAAATTATTCAGTTAGCTATTATGTAAACGAAAAGTCACTTTTGAATAACTTATTACTTACAGTTGATAATAACGGCAAGCCTATTATATTAAATAATGATGGCACTACAATTAATAATTGCCCGATTAGAGAAAATGCTCTAAATAATGTAATAAAACCAATTGAACCGAGTTTAGATAATATAAACTTAGCTGCCGATTCTTTATTTAAATTTAATGGTGGTAAATTAACCGATTTACTTCCTGCAGGTAAATCAAGCTTGAATAAACTAGCAACTAAACTAAATAATCAATATGCACGTATTGATATGATTAAGCTTACCGGCCATACCGACCGTTTAGGCAGTGTGCAATATAATCAGCAACTTGCATTACAACGTGCACAGACTGTCAAAAATTACTTAATGAACCAAGGGATTGCTGCTGACAAATTAAGTTTCGATTCAGCAGGTGAAACTCAGCCTGTAACCAATGGTTGTTTTGATGTTCAAGATCGAAATGCCTTAAAAGCTTGCTTACAAGCAGATCGTCGTGTTGACGTCCAAATTCTTGGTATTAAAAAGCCTTAAATAAGTCCGCGTTCCTTAAGCCGACTAGTGTTTTAAGGAACGCTTTATATAAAAAAGATAAAATCTATTTCTTCGGACTTTTAAGCTTGAACGCGTTAAAATGCCTTTGAGAATTTTGTGCTACTTTGAAATGAATCATGACTTTCAGCACCACCAGCCTTCGTAAACAACTCCGCAAGCAGCGTCGTAGCCTAAACCTATGGACCCAACGACAAGCTGAACAACAAGTCCTACAGCGTTTAGTCAGACTCAGTCATTTTCAGAGCAGTCAGCATATAGGCGTGTATTTACATGCATTCGGTGAAATTCACACTCAAAAGATCATCCACTACTGTTTTGCACATCAAAAACACGTGTATTTACCCATGATTTGCAACATGAATCAGCAACTGGTTTGGGTTGAAATCTCACGTCATCAATATATTAGTAAACGTTTTTCTCATCACCCGCTCGGTATGAAAGAACCGATGGCAAGCCGCGGGAAGCATGTTTCTCACCTTGACCTTTTAATAATGCCCTTACTGGCTTGCGATAAGTACGGCACACGTATTGGTATGGGGGGTGGCTTCTACGATAAAACATTAGCGACTGCCCACTCTACCCCATACCGTTTAGGACTTGGCCATGATTTTCAACTCATTCAAGATCCCTTGGTCCGAGAAGCATGGGATCAACCGCTAGATGGCTTTATTAGCCCATCTCAAACTTTAAGTTTCAAACGTTAATTTGATATTTTTGACACTGAGTTACACTTAAAAATCACATATTTAGTCATTTTTTACACATTTTAATTGGCATGACCCTTGTAATTTAAAAAATACACATCACTATAAAAAACATGGCAACACCGTTGTCACTCATTAGGAGTGCCCATGTCTGAGATTATTATGAATGAAGAAAGCTTGGAAACTACAATTCCGAGCGTATTACCGCTCTTAGCGCTACGAGATGTGGTTGTATATCCTCACATGCAAATTGCACTGTTTGTGGGTCGTGAAAAGTCGATCAATGCAGTCAATGTCGCACGTGACAGTGACAATCTTGTATTCGTAGTTGCACAAAAAGATTCGCTAACAGAAGAAATTGATCACGACAATTTATATCAATACGGTACTGTCGCGAAGATTGTGCAAGTTGTGAATCATGAGAATGATGAAAACTGTATAAAAGTACTGATTGAAGGCTTATATCGTGCCAAGTTAGAAAAAATTATCGATGCCGATAATTACCTGACTGCCGAGCATTCATTAAGCCCAATGACGGTTTCTGTAGACTCAGAAACTCAGAATAATCGTGTGGAAGAATTACGCACCTTATTTGCTCAATATGCAGAAGCAAAATTGCGTAACGCACGTGAATTGATTGCAGCAGCCAATAAAATTGATGATTTGCTACAATTATTATTCTTCGTAGCAACACGCGTGCCTTTGAATATTGATGTAAAACAAAAATTCTTAGAGCATGATGAATTTGAAGCACATTTAGCTGAGCTTATGACGTATTTATTACAACAGTCAGAAGAGCAGCAAATTGAGCAAACCTTACATGATTCTGTAAAACGCCAAATGGAAAAGAATCAGCGTGAATACTTCTTAAATGAAAAAATGAAGGTCATTCAACGCGAACTTTCTGACATGAATGGCGGTGGTGAGGATGACGTTGCAGAAATTGAAAAACGTCTAGCTGAAGCCGATTTACCTGAACATGTACGTAAAAAAGCTGAAAATGAGTTCCGTAAGCTAAAAGCAATGCAACCTGCTTCAAGCGAAGCTGCTGTCGTGCGTAACTATCTAGAAGTTATTTTAGATACGCCTTGGAACAAAGCCAGCAAAGTCAGCATTAACCTTGCGAAAGCTCAAGATATTCTTGATGCCGATCACTATGGTTTAGACGACGTGAAAGACCGCATTGTGGAATACCTTGCTGTTCAATCACGTGTGAAAAAACTTCGTGGTCCAATCCTATGTTTAGTTGGTCCCCCAGGTGTAGGTAAAACTTCACTCGGTGAATCTGTTGCCAAAGCAACTGGTCGTGAATTTGTCCGTATGGCGCTTGGCGGCGTGCGTGATGAAGCTGAAATCCGTGGTCACCGTCGTACATATATCGGTGCGATGCCGGGTAAAATTGTGCAATCTTTGTCTAAGGTTGGCGTAAAGAACCCTCTGTTCTTACTCGATGAAATTGACAAAATGGCGCAAGACTATCGTGGCGACCCTGCTTCAGCATTGCTTGAAGTCCTAGATCCATCACAAAACAGCAAGTTCAATGATCACTACTTAGATCTTGATCTAGACCTTTCTGAAGTGATGTTCATCTGTACTGCAAACAGCATGAATATTCCAGAAGCTTTGCTTGACCGTATGGAAGTGATTCGTCTACCGGGTTACACCGAAGATGAAAAAGTGAATATTGCTGAACGTTACCTTGTTCCAAAAGCCATCAAGAATAATGGTCTACGTGCAAAAGAATTAACCGTTCACGAAGAAGCCATTCGCGATATCGTACAACGTTATACACGTGAAGCCGGTGTGCGTAGCTTAGAACGTGAAGTATCGAAAATTGCACGTAAAGTGGTAAAAGAAGCAGTGAGCAAGAAAGCGAAAAATCTTCAAATTGAAGTGGATTCGAAAAATCTTCCTGACTACTTAGGTCCACACAAATTCGACTTCGGTATGGCCGAAGAAGAAGCTGAAGTGGGTCGTGTAAATGGCTTGGCATGGACATCTGTTGGTGGAGAACTGCTAACGATTGAAGTTGCAGCAGTAAAAGGTAAAGGCAAGTTCATTACCACCGGTTCTCTTGGCGATGTCATGAAAGAATCGATCACAGCAGCGATGACTGTTGTACGCACCCGTGCAGATGAACTAGGTATTGAAGCGATTCGCTTTGAAGAAACTGATGTACACGTGCATTTACCAGAAGGTGCAACACCGAAAGATGGTCCATCTGCTGGTTTGGCCCTAACTACCGCACTTGTTTCAGCGTTTACAGGCATTGCGATTCGTCCAGATATTGCGATGACCGGTGAAACCAGTCTTGGTGGCCGTGCAATGCGCATTGGTGGTTTAAAAGAGAAACTTCTCGCTGCTCACCGTGGTGGCATCAAGCTTGTCTTTATCCCACAAGATAACGTTCGTGACTTGACTGAGATTCCAGACAATGTCAAAGAAGGTCTAGAAATTAAACCAGTGAAATCGATTGATGAGATTTTACCTCTAGCCTTGGTTGATATGCCTAAACCTCTTGCAAAGACACCGATTGTCAAAGCAACTGAAGGTGGCAAAGCTGCTCGTCACTAAGCGCTAGCAACTCGCAATAAAAGAAAAAAGCCCTGTTTCGACAGGGCTTTTTTATATCCATTCTTTCATACTAAATATTCGAAACTTTTCATTCAAATTCTTCACAACCACTAGATTCAAGACAACAGCTACAACTTTTGATTGGATTACTATTTCAAATTCGACATCAAGATCAATAATAGCCAATAAGAAAGTCTTACAAAATTTGAATGCTATTACTTGAAATATCGCTCTCTATCCCACATATATAGTAGAGAGATATACGCGCTGTATGTTTCTTTATTGGTTCCAATCACGTTTAAAAGCGTGATGATCATTGGAACAAGATGGTCATCTACATCTCCAGGTAGATGACCTTTTATCGCAGTCCACAGGCTTTCGGGGCTGCGTTTTTTATGTCATGTGTTTAAAGACATGCTATTTCAAATTTAAAATGGTTTTCACTAAACCATCGATCACTTGAGCCATCTTGTCTAAGTTTAATTTATCCAAGGTATCTTGCTCGGTGTGATAGTGCTTATTACGATAAAATGCAGTATCGGTGATCATCATCGCTGGCATATCAAATTGCCAATAATTCATATGGTCTGAAAAATCCACACCCTGAATAAATGAAGGTGAAATCAAGCGCTCACATTGTAGTTGCTTCAAAGACTCCATCGCCGCACAATACGATGAGGTTAAGTCACGAGACTGAATATTCCCCACCGATGCAATAAAATTCGTATGAGATGGATAAATCCATTTCAGTCCAACTGGATAATCTTGAGTGACTTTGGGATCAAAATAACCAATCATTTCCAGAATATACACACCTGAAATTTTATCCTTTTCCTTTGCTACCGATTTTGCATGGATAAAACTGCCCATCGACTCTGTTCTAAAATATGGCGGTTCTTCGAGGGTATAAAATACAAACTCAATATTTTGTTTTAAACGCGCTTTTTCAGCCGAAAGAATCCGAGCAGCTTCGAGTACACCTGCAACGCCAGAAGCATTATCATCGGCGCCATGCTGCTCCTCAAATACATCGTAGTGCGCACCAACGATCACTCGGTTGCTATGCCCTGCATTTAAGGGACAGACCACATTACGGTATGGCTGGCTGTTTACGGTATAGGTTTGAAAACGACAATTCACACCAAATAAACGCATCTGCTCACGAATCCAAGCAGACACGCGATTTAACTCTTGAATGTTCTTATAGTTACGATATTCAGCTTCATTACCAATAATTTGCTCTAAATAGACTTTTAAATTATCCGGTTCAGCGGTTCTAATATTGTTGGCATACGCCGCAAATGAACACCATCCAAAAATTGAAAGCATTGCTGCTTGCTTGAGCAAAAATAATTTACCGTCCTGCCATGTTTTTTTCATTGTTATTATTCCAATTTTCATCTTTGATCTAATCTGTTTATGCTGCGTATTTAAACAGCAAGCAGAACACGATTTCAATTGCAAATTGTGTCTGAACATACAAAGCGCAAGCGAACCGTTATAATGCTCTTTTGTATACTTTCAGGCGCTGTATGAAAATTCGTATTCTGACAATCGGTCAAAAAATGCCAGCATGGGTTCTGACGGGTTTTGAAGATTATTTCAAACGTATTCAGCCATTTGTTCAAACGCAAATTATTGAACTGCCTATGGCTAAACGTGGCAAGAACGACTCAGAAGCCGACATTTTAAAATACCGTCAAATTGAAGGTGACAGCATTTTAAATGCCATGAAATCGAATGAAGTGCTGATCGCCTTAGAAGTCGGTGGTCGTGAGTTTAGTACCGAAAAACTAGCTGAAACCATGAAAGGCTGGATGCTTGAAGGCAATGATGTGGTTTTAGCCATTGGTGGGCCAGATGGACATTCTGAAGCAGTACGTAAAGCAGCAGCATGGCATTGGTCTTTGTCTAAACTGACTTTGCCGCATCCTATGGTTCGTGTCATGCTCATCGAACAGCTATACCGTGCAATGAGTATTAACCATAATCACCCTTACCATCGTGCGGGTTAATCCGAACTGACTCCAGTATCTACAGCAAGTACAGCGTTGCAACAATGAAACAAACCGTTGAAATTATCCGAATTGTTACGCTGAATAATTTAGTGCATGATCATCATATTCCTTTAAACAACCAACGGCGACCGCGATGAATTTACAAACACTTCCAGGTTTATTTATTTCCCATGGCTCACCTATGCTTGCCATCAATCCTGAGCAAGTTGGTCCTGCGTTGGAACGTTTAAGCCTGAATCTTCCAAAGCCGGAAGCCATTATTATTATGTCCGCGCATTGGGAAAGTAACGCACTAGAAGTAAGTACCAGTGCCCGTCCTGAAACTTGGCATGACTTCCGTGGCTTCCCTGCGGAACTTTATGATATCCGCTATCCTGCACCGGGTAACCCAGAGCTTGCTGAAGAAATCCTTCATTTGCTTGCCAATGCAGGTTTATCTGCACATGCCAACAGCACCCGTCCACGAGATCATGGCGTTTGGATGCCGTTGTTGCATATGTATCCTGATGCAGACATTCCTGTAATTGAAATATCACTACCGATGACCATGTCTGCGCAAGAGATCTATAAAATTGGACAAACGCTTGCCCCTTTACGTGACAAGCAAATCCTGTTGATTGGATCGGGCAGTATTACTCATAACTTACGTGAATTGGCTTGGGATGGTCGTGCCGCAGCCGTGACTGAATGGGCGTCTACATTCCGTAATTTTGTGGTCAATAAGCTCACTCATCAAGATTTTGATGCAGTTCTCGATTGGCAAAATATCCCGTTTGTACAACGTAACCATCCGACCATTGAACATTTTGCACCCATCTTCTTTGCGATGGGTGCAGGCCCTCGCTTCTCTATTGTTCACAGTAGCTTTAGTATGGGTTCACTGGGTATGGATATTTATCGTTTTGATTAAACGTGAATAAAACGAAATAGTTTGACTTATTCATAATTTATATTAATAAGTTAACAAATTATTATTTATGGATACATTTTGCTACTTATTTGAGCTGAATGTATTCATATTTTTTTAAAATGAATGGGTTATGCTACAGGCTGAAATTCACTTAGAACAGTTAGCGTAATGAAATTAAAATATTTAGCGATCGCCCTCTTCCCTTTAGCCCTTGCAGCATGTCAATCAAGCGATATCCAAAAAGCTGGAGATTTAGCCGTGAGCGTATTACAACAACAAAATGCTGATAAAACTTTAGCTTCATATCAATGGAGCACCACCACTGAAAATGCGCCAAAACCTTTGGTTTTAAATTTTCTAGAAAATGGCACTTTGGGTATTTCAACCAGCTGTAATAGCATGTCAACCCAATGGAAAGTGGAACACAATACACTTGTAACAGGCAACATTGCATCTACCATGATGGCGTGTCCTGATCATGCGATGAAACAAGAAGGACTTGCATCTTCACTCTTTAGTGACCGTAAAGCACCTTTTGTTTTAAATACTACAGATCCACAAAATCCAACGTTAACCATTATCTCTGCAACAGGTGAGAAACTGGTGTTCACTGGAAAATTAACACCTGAAACCCAATATAACTCACAAGGCGAAACGATTTTCCTAGAAGTCAGTCCTGAAACTAAACAATGTACAGGCGTTGCTCCACAAACTTGTTTGCAAGTGCGTGAAGTGAAGTACGATGAAAAAGGCCTAAAAACACAAGTTGATAAAGACTGGACCTTATTTTACGATCAAATTGAAGGCTTTAAGCATACTCCTGCAGAACGCCAAATTATTCGCGTAAAACGTTTTGAACGTAAAAACCCTACTGCTGACCAATCAAAATATGCCTATATTTTTGATATGTCAGTCGAACGTGAAGCCGTAAAAGGTACGTTGTAAGTTACAGCCGATAAAAAACCGAGGTCATCGCCTCGGTTTTTTATATCCACAGTACGCTTTAGGATCTAGACTACCGATGAAAAATTTATTGTATTTTAGTATTTTATTCGGATTGTTTGGCTGTCAGAGTAATAGCGTATGGCAACCCAAACTTCAACACGAGACTTTTATCAGCCCAGCTTCAGATCAATTTCATCAAGTTTTACAGCACTATACATGGCAACATAATCCAACTGACAGCCGACAACCCTTTCTCATTAACTTTTCCGCACAACAGCTACACCTTTATGCGGGATGCAATTTAATCTCTAAACATTATCATTTAAATCAACAGCATTTGAAGACTGAATCTTCACAGCTGCAAACACTGATCGGCTGTTCAAAGCAATCAAATAACGATGTGCTGTTCAATCAACTCTTTCGCGATGTAAATCTAAAGCTACTTCAAAAGCAAAATGCCCTGCCTGAATTAATCGTGATGAATAATAATCAACAGACCTATATTTTTAAAGGCATACAGCGAATTGCTAATTTACGTGATTTTGAAGCAGAACAATTAACTCAAAAGACGTGGATTCTCGTAGAGAATAAGGCTCTACCTGTCCAAATAACTCTTACATTCAACAATGGCCGTATGACATTTTTTAGTGGTTGTAATCGCATTGGCCGCAATTATGATGTTGAAAAGCATACTTTGCGTTTTACAGGATATGTAGGGAGTACTGTGAAGTTATGCCCTCAGTTACATCAGCAAGAGCTTCATATTAAACGTTTGCTCAGCCAACCCTTAAATTTTCACTTCAACGTTATGGATAGCAAGATCCAACTTACCCTCATAAGCACTGAGCAACAATCCTATATTTTTCAAGCCATTCAGCCATAAAAAACCGAGGCAGAAGCCTCGGTTTTCAGTTCAACTTACGGAGAACTTAGTAAACGCCTTGAGCAAGCATTGCGTCAGCAACTTTTACGAAGCCTGCAATGTTCGCACCGTTTACGTAGTTCACAGTACCATCTTCTTCAGTACCGTATTTCACGCAGTTGCGGTGAATTTCTTTCATGATCGCGTGTAGACGCTCGTCAACTTCTTCGAAAGTCCAACCCAAACGAATTGCGTTTTGAGACATTTCAAGACCAGAAGTTGCAACACCACCTGCATTTGAAGCTTTACCTGGTGCATAAAGAATTTTCGCTTCAACGAATTTCTCAACTGCAGCCAAAGTAGATGGCATGTTTGCGCCTTCAGCAACACAGATTACGCCATTAGCAAGAAGAGCTTCAGCATCAGCTTCATCTAATTCATTTTGAGTTGCACATGGCAGTGCGATATCACATTTGATTGACCAAGGGCGTTGACCTTCTAAATATTCAAAACCGTGCTTAGATGCAAATTCAGAAATACGGCCACGCTTAACGTTTTTCAATTCCATTACTTCAGCAAGAAGTTCAGTTGTGAAACCGTCTTTCACGTATACAGTACCAGCTGAGTCAGAAAGTGAAACCACTTTCGCACCTAAGTACATTGCTTTTTCAGCAGCGTATTGTGCAACGTTACCAGAACCCGAAATCGTTACAACTTTATCTTTAAAGCTATCGCCACGAGTTTTTAGCATTTCCTCAGCGAAATACACAGTACCGTAACCAGTTGCTTCAGGACGCGCAAGTGAACCACCGAAAGTTAAACCTTTACCAGTAAACACACATGCTGTGTCATTGCTTAATTTTTTCATCATACCAGCCATGTAGCCCACTTCACGGCCACCTACACCGATGTCACCCGCAGGGATGTCAGTGTTAGAACCAAGATGACGGTATAATTCGATCATTAATGCTTGGCAGAAACGCATGATTTCGCCTTCAGATTTACCTTTAGGGTCAAAATCTGAACCACCTTTACCACCACCCATAGGAAGTGTAGTTAAAGCATTTTTGAAAGTTTGTTCAAAACCTAAGAATTTAAGAATTGAAAGGTTCACTGATGGGTGGAAACGCATACCACCTTTGAATGGACCAATTGCTGAGTTGTATTGAACACGGAAAGCACGGTTAACTTGAGTTTGACCTTTGTCATCTACCCATGAAACACGGAACTGAATTGCACGCTCAGGCTCAACAAGACGTTCTAGCAAACCGTAGTCAGCATATTGTGGGTTCTTTTCGATGAATGGCCAAAGGCTCGTCATCACTTCTTCAACAGCTTGAAGAAATTCAGGTTGATGTTCATCACGTGTTTTAACGTAGTCTAGGAAGTCGTTAAGGCTGTTATATTTCAACACTTAATCCTCAGCAGATGTATGGATCAAAATTGATCACAATTTTGATCAAAGATATATTTTGGCGCAAAATATTAAATATCTTTTGTAACTAATCAGCAATAGTTTTTTTGAAAAATCTTTAAATTCTTTAAAGAACAGCGATTTAAATTGATTACTCAAATATTTTAGTTATAAATATTATTACTTTTAGGAATATTTTAATGAATTATTTTGCTCATTTATGATGCATCTATAGACCCTTTTTTGCGCACAGCAATTCATACTGAAACATGCTAGAATTCAACGTCCTCTTTGATTTTTCTCTGCCTTCATTTGTACTCGCGACTACCCATGACTTCTGAAATTTCCCTCATCCAACAAATTGATGCCCTATTGCCACAAACTCAATGTGGACTTTGTGGACACCGAGACGGCTGCTTACCCTATGCCAAAGCCATCAGTGAAGGAGAAGAAGCCAATAAATGTATACCCGGTGGTCAACCTGTAGCAGATTCACTAGCAGCGTTATTAAATCGTCCACACTTAACAGCAGAAGCCAGCGTTTGGCCAATCCAAAGTGATGGGCGCCCGCAACGGGTTAAAGCTGTGATTCGTGAGGATGAATGTATTGGTTGTACCAAATGTATCAGTGCCTGCCCTGTCGATGCCATTATTGGCTCAGGCAAATTGATGCATACGGTCTTGACGGATTTATGTACGGGCTGCGAACTCTGCATTCCACCTTGTCCAGTGGATTGTATCGACCTTGTTGAAGAGCTTGATCAAGTGCCATCTGAAGCCGTTCGAATCGCAGAACAGAATGATTTACGTCGCCGCTACTATGCACATATTCAACGTGAGGAAAAGCGCCGAATTCATCGTAAAGGCCCTATTGTACGCGCAGAAATTGATACGGAACTTTTTGCCCAATTTTCGACCCAAACAGACTCGGTACCGGTCATTGAAGTCGTGGAAAAACCTGCTACGCCAGTCATTCAACTCGATGCAAAAACTACGATTGAACTGGCAAAAATTCGTACACAAATTAAGAAATTAGAAAAACAACTGAGTGTTCGAGAAGATGCAAAAAAACGTGAATTACTCCATATGCTCACGCTACAACTAACACAACTGCAAGGGGGTTAATCATGGCTGTTAAAAACATGACTAAGAAGCAAATTCAAACTTTTTTTGAACGCTTACGTGAGCAACGCCCCAACCCGAAAACTGAACTCAATTATAGTAGTCCATTTGAACTTTTAGTGGCTGTTACCCTATCTGCTCAGGCCACAGATGTCAGTGTCAACAAAGCCACAGATAAACTTTTTCCAGTAGCAAATACTCCTGAAGCTATTTATGCGTTAGGTGTTGACGGACTGAAGGAATATATCAAGACTATTGGCCTGTATAACTCAAAAGCGGAAAATGTCATTAAAGCCTGCAAGATGCTCATTGAGAAGCACAACAGCATCGTTCCGAATAATCGTGCAGATTTGGAAGCCTTACCCGGTGTCGGTCGTAAAACTGCAAATGTGGTGCTGAATACTGCTTTTGGACAACCGACCATGGCAGTCGATACGCATATTTTTCGTTTAGGGAATCGAACAGGATTGGCTGTCGGCAAAAATGTTCTGGAAGTCGAACACCGACTCGTCAAAGTCATCCCCAAAGAGTTTATTGTTGATTCACATCATTGGTTGATTCTGCATGGGCGTTATACCTGTATTGCCCGCAAACCCAAATGTAATGAATGTATCGTTTCTGACGTGTGTAACTGGCCTGACCGTTTTGACTTTGGCGCATTAAGACCGATTAAAACCACCCAAATTGAAGATTAATCTCTTCAATTTCGGGGTAGATGGAATTTGTAAGAATCAATTGATCGAGTTGATGCTTAATTTTTATCTTGTTCTTTTTGTTTTTTATCAAGCTCTTGCTGCAGCTTTGGATGTAAGCGATATTGCTTCGGGCTCAGTTTAGCTTGCTCTGCTTCTTCCACTTGCACCTTACGCAACATTTTAAAGCTGACAAATAATAAGCCCAATAACACCGCTACAGCGATGATGACCATTATAACCAAAGCAAATTTCATAACAGATTCGCCCTAAAAGCTACATAAAAAAAGAGTCCCACTATGCAGTAGGACTCTTTGATTGTCAAAAATTCAAAAAAGCTGAATTATTTAGACTGATCTAAAATCGCGAACAAATCAGTTTGAACTTGATCGATTGGACGAAGACCATTTAATTTGTCATAAGTCGGTGCGTTTTCGCCAGAAGCTGCACGACCTTGGTAGAAACCAACCAATTGCTCAGTTTCAGCGTGGTAAGAACCTAAACGCTTACGAATTGTTGCTTCTTGGTCATCCGGACGTTGAACAAGGTCTTCACCAGTTTCGTCATCTTTACCTTCCACTTTTGGTGGGTTGTAAACGGTGTGATATACACGACCAGATGCTGGGTGTTGACGACGACCAGATAAACGTTGAACGATTTCTTCGTCAGGTACATCGATTTCAATTACGTGATCGATGCTGATCCCTTCGTTTTCAAGCGCTTCAGCTTGTGGAATCGTACGCGGGAAACCGTCGAAAATGCAGCCGTTGACACAGTCAGGTTGAGCAATGCGTTCTTTTACAAGACCAATAATAAGCTCATCAGATACAAGGCCGCCATTATCCATGACGCTTTTAGCTTGTAGACCTAATTCAGTACCTTCACGAATCGCAGCACGGAGCATATCACCGGTTGAAATTTGTGGGATATCGTAGCGCTTACAGATCAACTGAGCTTGTGTCCCTTTACCTGCTCCAGGTGGTCCGAGTAATATAATGCGCATAAAAAAACATCCTCATTTTAAACATTGTATATGACGCTATGTAGTGATCTGAACCGAAGATTCAGATCATCTTCCAGCATCTAATTATAAGAAAGCCACAAACAAATGTATTGTACCCGCGATAAAACCGGTTACACCACCCAAGACAATTAAAATCCATTCGTCTTCCTGAAATGCAGGACGTAATAGATTTTGAAATTCTTTCGGTGTTAGCTCACGAATACGGTCTCTAAACATTTGAAAGATTTTCTGTGCACGGCTCGCATTAAACGCAGGGTCGCATACAGGCACCATCGTAATTTCAATTGAGCGATCGATCAAGTCTGTCTTGAGTTTTGCGTACTCTTTTGGACCTAAAGACAACTGTAATGAGGTACGAACCAGTGGAGATTCCATAATTTCATTAATATGACGTTTCACAATGCGACGGGTCTTATCTTTCTTCCCGCCATACATCATTTCGGTCATGATGGATTTTAACGTAATTAGGTCTTCTGTGACTACACTTGCGAATACATCCGAAACTTCTTCTTGGCGTTTCATAAACGCCCCTTGAACATTGTACGTTCCAATACGTGGAAGCACAGGTTTAATCCAAGGGAATTTACGATCTTTAGTTAATTCAAACAATTGCAAATACTTTACGGGGTGCGGCTCAATTGGATTAAATACCATCCAGATGGCAATCCAGTTGGTCAAAAAGCCCCAGATTGCTGCCCAAAATGGAACCGTCCAATGCCAAGGCACCACAAACCAAACGATCATTTGGAAGATACCAAAGAACATCCCAATCAAGGCACTGATATGCCAAATAAAGTTGATTTCTTTTTGGCCAACTTTAAGGAACATCCGCACCATCAAGAGACGATCCGCTTCCATTTGACTCACCACCATTTCACGCATGTCAACAAGTGACTCTACGTTCATGGTCAGTTCGGTCACGAGTTCTTTTAAGGTATTTGGCAGCTGTTTATGTGCTTGGGCATAAATACGGCGTTTAATCGAATACGGTAAGTTTTCCCAAAGCACCGCATTTCGGTCTAGCATGACTTCATCAATCAAATGTTCAAGTTCAAAGCCAACTTGTTCACCAATGATGCGCGCCATATCCTCAGGATCCATTGCATCCAAAAACTCGCGCAAGGAACCCAATTTAGACAATGTGTTATCCGTAATAATGCCAGAAATACGTCCAGCTTTTCTTGGCACAATCCCCTGCCATCCCACGGGTAATGGACCTAAATGGAATCCCCAGAAAGTAATCGGGTAAAACACCATTTTCAGTGCCATCCAAACGTGTGCCCAGGTAACGAATGCGGTAACGGGGATAATACTCAGCACAGCCCAAAAATCGGGACGTTGCAAAAAGGTTTGCCACAATTCGTTAACGTACTCAAGCATGCATAACTTCCATATTTAATTTTATTCAGTGAGTGCGGTTATAAAATAAAGTTGATTATTTTCACTACAAACCAAAACTTAAAGTATATGAGATTTGTAGTCTCGGTTCGGTTTCCACAATCACATTACCTGATTTGTCTTCTAATTTTTCACCCGCACCCAAGCCTACACTAAACGTACTAATACGCTCGGCACTCAACATCACATAAGCAAGATCGATACCACCACCTAAACGCGCTTCATCTTCACCATCTACTTTCTTGGAGTCGATGTGGCCCGCATAAGCTCCGATATAATAACCATTTTTATCTTTGCCAGTGAAATGAACGGGGTAACGAAAGCCGACTTGCCCACCAGGTGTTTTATCATCGTTCAAGAAAACACCAGCTTTTGCATAGGCAATGCCATATGGGTTTACCCACTCACCATTCACGTGAATAATTTTTTGAGTAAAACCTGCTCCAACATTCCATGGTTGATAACCCTTACCTGTTAACTTTGCCTCAGGTAAAAATGAATTGTCATTGGCATGTGCGATGCTTCCGAGCATCATAAATGCAAGCAATGGATATAATTTATTCATTGTTTTCACAAAATTCCTTAGTATTATTTTTTGGAATATTCCTTTTTTATACGTTTCGACTTTAGCAGAATAATATGAACTGTTATACACAAAGCCCCATATTTTTCATGTCTGCAAAGTCAAAATATAGACTGCAATCACAGCAGAGTCGTTTTTATTTATCAAAAAAATGTCAGTTGCGCTAGAATATGCCTCTTCCGTTATTTTAGCTCTCAGTCTTTAAGTCGATCGCGTATGAAGCAGCATTATCCTTTAAAAAATGTCCAGCAAGAAAAGCGGATTTATCGTAATCGCGTGGTGATTTCGATAGGGATTGTCTCCTTCTTTATGCTGTTGCTTGTGGCACGATATGCATATTTGCAAATCAAAAGTTATGAGACCTTTTCGACTGCGGCAGATCAAAACCGAATTCGACTGCAACCGCTTGCACCCTCACGTGGTTATATCTATGACCGTAATGGCGTGTTATTAGCGGATAATTATCCGGTTTTCTCAGCAACCATGAGCCGTGCGGATGTTGAAGACATTGATGATACGGTAGAGCGCCTAACGCCTCTGTTAGAACTGACTGATGAAGACATCGAACGTTTCAAAAGTCGGATTAAAACCTCTAAAAAGACTGAACGCGTTTCGATTAAACTGAATTTAAATGAAAATGATATCGCCCGTTTTAGTGAGGTGAAATATCAATTCCCGGGTGTCAATATAGAGACCCAAATGACTCGCTACTATCCACATGGCGAACTGTTTGCCCATGTGATTGGCTACGTGGGTCGTATTAATGACAAAGAACTAAAAACGATTGATAAAGATTTATACGCTGGCTCTAACCTGATCGGTAAAATTGGCGTTGAAAAATCATATGAAGAACTTTTACACGGTATGCCGGGAAATGAGTCGGTTGAAGCCGATGCCTTTGGTAATGTGTTACGACATCTAGGTCGTAAAGATCCGATTCGTGGTAATGACTTATATTTATCCCTAGATTATGGACTGCAAATGGTCGCGTCAGAGCAGCTTGCAGGTCGACGTGGTGCAATTGTTGCGATTGACCCACGTACTGGAGAAATTCTTGCTCTCGTTTCTAGTCCAAGTTTTAATCCTAACTTATTTGTTACCGGGATTAGCAGCAAAGATTATTCTGAACTGCGTGATAGCCTCGATCAGCCATTATATAACCGTGCCGTGCAAGGGGCTTATCCACCGGGTTCAACGATTAAGCCAATGTTTGGTCTAGGTGGTATTCATTATGGTCTAGTGGATTGGAGTACTGCCATTTCAGATCCGGGCTATTTCACGCTTCCGGGTGACAGCCATCGTTTCCGTGACCACAAAAAAACTGGTCATGGCTCAGTTAATTTACACAAAGCTCAAGTCATTTCCTGCGATACCTACTTCTATGTCTTGTCCTATCGCATGGGCATTGAAAAAATGAATACTTGGATGCGTCAGTTTGGTTTCGGTGAAAAAACCGGTGTAGATTTACCAAGTGAAAGTACGGGGCTATATCCAAATCCCGAATGGAAGCTCCGCACACGGAAGTCCAACTGGCTTAAAGGTGAAACCATTTCTGTCAGTATTGGTCAAGGTGCATTTACAGCAACACCATTACAACTGGCGATGGCAACTGCCATTACCGCTAATCAAGGCTCTCATGTTACACCTCACGTTTTGCGTGAAAGTAAAGGCGCTAAAGTCCACAAAGTCCATAACGCCCCGAATGGTCGCATTCAATTTAATGGTAAGCCAGATGATTGGATCAAAATGCGTGATGCCATGATTGATGTGGTTCAAACAGGGACCGGTCGTGGTATTCGTACCCCAATGTATCAAATCGCAGGTAAAACAGGCACCGCACAGGTTAAAAGTATTGCCCAAGGTAAACGCTATAACGAGTCCTTATTGACAGAGCGTCAACTTGACCATGGTTTATTTGTTGGTTTTGCCCCTGCGGAAAAACCTGAAATTGCGATTGCCGTCGTTTGGGAAAATGGTCGTCACGGTGGTTCTGCTGCTCAAATTGCGAAACCGATGTTTGACTACTGGTTATTAACACGTAAAAAGAATCCAATTCGTCCTGCAAGCCATCAAATTAGCGGTGGTCTCATGACTGCAGGTCTAAAACCGAGTGAGTTACCAAGCGGCTCTAATATTTTATCAGCCGATCCAAATGCGAGCCCAACAGCTCAGCAGAACAACAGTGCAACTCAACAATCGAATACTGCAAATACCCCACCTCGTGCTGCCAGTGCCGCACATGCAACCGATGAGGAATAATTCATGAAAAATCAATTAAGAATCATTGGGGGTGAATGGAAACGCCGTCAACTGCCTTTTGCCAGTATTGATGGTTTACGCCCTACACCTGACCGTGTGCGCGAGACATTATTTAACTGGCTCATGTGGGATGTTCAAAATGCCAAAGTTCTCGACCTGTGTACAGGTTCAGGTGCTTTGTCATTTGAAGCACTCTCACGTGGTGCAGCAGAAGCTGTTTTAATTGAACCTGATCGCACCCAAGCGAAATTTCTCATGGACAATTTAGAACTTTTAAGAGTTAGCAAACAACGTGTGCAACTCAAAAACATTACGGCACAACAAGCCATTCCTAACTTGAAAGACCAATTTGATCTGATTTTCTTAGATCCCCCTTATAGTCTTGATTTATGGCAGGAACTTGCTGAATTGGTCGATCCGTGCATTGCAGACAATGGTTTAATTTATATCGAAGCTGATCGTGATCTTGCTCAGTTAAAACTCCCGAGCAGTTGGCAGCAAATTAAACAAACCAAAGCTGGAACGGTGCGTGCAGGCTTATATAAAAAGGCTTAATGTAGATGCACATAAAAAAGGACGCCAATGCGTCCTTTTTTATTACTTGAAAATCATTAAACCTGTGGTCGAAGTGGACGCTGGCTGTTAAATCCACCTGTGGTTTTAGCTTTATCCACGGGCGTCACTTTTGGACGTTGTTGCTGTGGTTTTTGCAGCTGGGGCTTGCTTGTATTTGGTTTAGCCGAAGTCTGAGGCTTTGAGC
Organism: Acinetobacter amyesii; assembly: GCF_023499985.1. Classification (NCBI taxonomy): domain Bacteria; kingdom Pseudomonadati; phylum Pseudomonadota; class Gammaproteobacteria; order Moraxellales; family Moraxellaceae; genus Acinetobacter; species Acinetobacter amyesii. Next base: position 106,941 of record NZ_JAMCOU010000006.1, read on the forward strand.
TTGGACGCTGCACATTTGACGGATGCTGAGATGAAGAATTGTGTACATTCGGTTTATGCGCATTTGGTTTATATATATTGTCTGGACGGTTATTCGAATTCGGTCGTGGTGAGTTTGGTCGATGTTGCGGGCTATTCACTCGACCATATGAGCGGTCATAACGCTGACTTGAGTCATAGCGCTGTCCGTATGAACCACCATATTGATTTGCATAGCCATATTGATTTGCATAGCCATATTGATTCGAATGGTATCGGCCATCATCAAATGGCGCCACGACACACCCTGTAAATGTAATTGCAACCACAGATAGCAAAGCAACTTGTTTAAGCATGTGTAGCACTCCTCTTTGATGAAGAGCATTTTCACTTATCGAAATGAATTCAATCGGAAGTCTGTGTACATATGCTGTATTTAAATATTCATGTTCTATTCGTGATTTGATGTCCAATTTTGCTACATTTACTCAGTCAGCCACATTTATATAGAAAAATTCACTACAATAGCGCCACGTATTTCAAAGCTGTAATTTAATGACTTGGCTGATTTTTATTCTTGGTGCCATCTTTGCGGGATTCGTACAAGGATTAACAGGGTTTGCATTCGCCCTTATCGCAATGTCATTTTGGGTTTGGATACTCCCCCCTCAAATAGCCGCACCCTTGGTGGTCTGCGCTTCAGTTTATAGCCACTTCATTTCATTATCATCAGAACGTAAAAGCATTCCGATCAATAAAAAAATCATTTATCCCTATTTAATTGCAGGAATTTTAGGTGTACCGCTCGGTACCTATTTATTAGACAGCATTAATCCAGATACATTTAAATTGGTTTTGGGCGCTTTTTTAATGTTTTGGTGCCCAATTTTATTTTTTAATCCGAAATTTTCATTCATCCAAAAATCAGGGAAATGGGCGGATTCTAGTATTGGATATATTGCTGGAATCTTGGGTGGTCTCGGAGGCTTTTGTGGTGCATTACCCTCTGCATGGCTCATGCTGAAAAATACCCCCAAAGCAGAACAACGCTATATTTTGCGACATTTCAATTTAGCCATTCAGCTCGTCACACTTATCAGCTATCTATTACGAGGAATCATCCATCGTGAACATCTGCCCTATTTAGCCGTGCTGTTGGTGATTATGGCTTTTCCAGTGATTTTTGGTGCCAAACTTTTTTATCGCATTTCAGAACGCCAATTTAAACATATTGTATTAGGTCTTCTATTCTCTTCAGGCTGCTTCTTGGTGACGATGAGTATCTTAACCTGATGACTCCAAACCTAAAGATATTTGTCCAAGTCATTCTAGAAAAACCCTTCTCAGTTAGATATTCACATCTTGTAACAATGACATAGTTCACATTTAAATAAAAATTAGCCAAATGGTAAAAAAGTAATTAATTTTTCTGACGAAAAATTAATAGAATATTGCACCTCATAATTTTGCTTAAAATAAAACCATGAAAAAGTTCATCCTGCTTGCAGGTGTAACTCTGCTTAGCGGCTGTATGTTTGGCACGTCCAGCGAAATTAAAAAAGCTGAAAAACTACTCTCCCATTTTCAATGCAATAATATTGAAAGTTCACATATGACTCATAGCTCGATTACAACTTTCCATGAAGAAAAACTAGCATCAAGCAAACAAAAAGTCGTGTCTTATATCGATAGCTATAAGCAAGGCGAAAAGTTATTTCGTATTCCGCTCATCGATGTGGTTGACCAGCAATACATTATTTATAAGGCGGCATGTCAAAATCTGGGCGGTATTCATCCCGACTTTAATGATTAAAATCAACATAAAAATCTAAACAGAAGAATCTAAACATAAAAAAGGACAGCCGATGCTGTCCTTTTTTATTGGTTTGTTGGATTAGTAATAGCGTGTATCGACACTGAATTTTTCAGGAAATTTGGCATGAATTTGCGCGTAAAAATCCATGATTTCAGCCATATCTTTTTCATAATCGCCTGTAGGATAAACAATTTTACCCACACCCGTTTTTTTCTGCGCATAGTCCATATAGGCTAAAGCAATCGGCACACCCGCTTGCATAGCAACATGATAAAAACCGGTTTTCCACTTCTCTTGTTTGGCGCGTGTCCCTTCAGGCGTTACCAACATGACTAATTTCGGATGATGCTTAAATAAGTCAGCCATGAGCTCAACCATACTTTGACGTGCTTCACCATCTTGTTTTGGACGACGATTAATACCAATTCCGCCCATTGCACGCACAAAAGGCCCAAACGGGAATTTCATATAACTGTCTTTAATCGTGATACGAACATTTACCCCTAAAGCTTTCAGGGCAAGGCGTGCATAAAGTGCATCCCAATTACTGGTATGTGGCGCTGCAATCATGACACATTGGTCGATATTTAAATCCCAATGGTTATCAATTTGCCACCCCATTAAGTTCAGACTTTTTTCCGCTGTTTTTTCAAACACAATTTGCACCGACAGTTTTTTCTATGCCGCAGAGTTTAACAACGCAAAATAATTATAAAAGCCTATATTGTTTAGTTATTCACCAATTAATATATAAATGTCCTTTAGCGTCCACTTTTAGGTAAATCACCAATATTTCACTATTTACGAATTTTAAAAATCAAATGTCTGTTTTGATGTATTAACCAAACACACAATTGTTAACAGGAATAGGCTATTTTTCTTGAGCAATAAAAGTCACGCTTAGCATTATATTGGGTACATACGGTGTATAAATCTCATGAAAAAACTAATGCTCGCTCTCTGTATGGTCAGTGCAACCTTAACGGCATGTTCAAAAACCAGCAATGAATCTGAAACTGCGACACCACCAGATAATAATGTCATTGCCAATACAGACGCAGCCTCAGAAAGTCCGATTGCCACAGGTGATAACACCGAAAATGCACTTGATTGGGCGGGTGAATATAAAGGAATTCTGCCTTGCCATGATTGCAAAGGGATTGAAACTGAGCTTGAACTCAAACTCAATAAAAGCTATGAGCTTAGCCAAGAGTTTTTAGGTAAACCTGCGAACACTGAAAATAAAGTGAAAGGCAGTTTTAAGTTCTTGCCAGATCAACCTGGAATGATTCAACTTGATGCCGAGGGCGACAATCGAATTTACTTTGTAGGTGAAAACTTTATTGAGCTTCGAGGTGATAAAGGTGAAAAACTAGAAATGCCTGAAGTAAATCTTAAACTCACCAAAAAGCTTGATTAGCGTTTTACTCTAACTAGGATTGTTATAAAAAAATCCCCGCAAGTAGCGGGGATTTTTTAGATCGGATGATCAGTATGAATTACATCATACCGCCCATGCCACCCATACCACCCATATCAGGCATAGCAGGTTTGTCTTCTGGGATTTCAGTAATCATACATTCAGTTGTAAGCATTAAGCCCGCAACAGATGCAGCATGCTCAAGCGCAGAACGTGTTACTTTAGCTGGGTCAAGAATACCCATTTCTAACATATCGCCATACTCTGAAGTCGCAGCGTTATAACCGAAGTTACCTTCACCGTTTTTCACAGCATTGATTACAACTGATGGCTCATCACCAGAGTTTGCAACGATTTGACGAAGCGGTGCTTCAATTGCACGACGTAAAATGTTGATACCAACATTTTGGTCATCGTTAGCACCAGACACACCTTCAAGTGCTTTTGCAGCACGTACAAGTGCAACACCACCACCTGCTACAACACCTTCTTCAACTGCAGCACGAGTTGCATGAAGTGCATCGTCAACGCGATCTTTCTTCTCTTTCATTTCAACTTCAGTTGCAGCGCCGATTTTGATTACAGCAACACCGCCTGCCAATTTAGCAACGCGTTCTTGAAGTTTTTCTTTGTCGTATTCTGAAGTTGATTCTTCAATTTGAGCACGAATTTGAGTTACACGTTCAGCAATTTGCTCTGCAACACCTGCACCATCAACAATTACTGTATTTTCTTTAGAAACAGTAACTTTATGCGCTGTACCTAAGTGCTCAAGTGTAGTTTGGTCTAAAGACATACCAACCTCTTCAGAAACTACAGTCGCGCCAGTTAAAATCGCGATGTCTTGAAGCATCGCTTTACGACGATCACCAAAACCAGGTGCTTTAACAGCACAAACTTTGATAATGCCACGCATGTTGTTTACAACAAGAGTTGCAAGTGCTTCACCTTCAACATCTTCAGCAATGATAAGAAGCGGTTTACCTGTTTTAGCAACAGCTTCAAGTACAGCAATTAATTCGCGGATGTTGCTGATTTTTTTATCAACAAGAAGAATGTATGGGTTTTCAAGTTCAGCTGTTAGTGTATCTTGTTTGTTTGCAAAGTACGGGCTGATGTAACCACGGTCAAACTGCATACCCTCTACAACATCTAGAGAATCTTCAAAGCCTGAACCCTCTTCAACCGTAATTACACCCTCTTTACCGACTTTTTCCATTGCTTGAGCAATAAGTTTACCAACAGTGGTGTCAGAGTTCGCAGAAATAGAACCTACTTGTTCAATCGCTTTAGAGTCAGATGCAGGTTTTGCAGTCGCTTTAATTTCAGCAACTACAGCCTTAACCGCGATGTCGATACCGCGTTTAAGATCCATTGGGTTCATACCCGCAGTTACTGATTTAATCCCTTCATTAAGGATTGCTTGTGCAAGAACAGTTGCAGTTGTTGTACCGTCACCCGCGATGTCGTTGGTTTTTGAAGACACTTCACGAACTAGCTGAGCGCCCATGTTTTCAAATTTGTCTTTTAACGTGATTTCTTTAGCAACAGAAACACCATCTTTAGTGATGTGCGGCGCACCGAAAGAACGGTCGATGACAACGTTACGGCCTTTAGGACCTAAAGTCACTTTTACAGCATCTGCAAGTACATTTACACCCGCGATCATTTTTGAACGCGCTGAATCACCAAATTTTACGTCTTTAGCTGACATGTCTAACTCCGAATCTTTTTAAAATTTTTAACAATTTATGATGAATAAAAGGGTCTAAATGCGTGTACGAAACTTAAGCTTCAAGTACCGCTAAGATGTCAGACTCTTTCATAATAAGAAGCTCTTCGCCTGCTACTTTTACTTTTGTACCGGCATAAGTGCCAAACAATACGTTGTCACCAACTTTAACGTCTAATGCACGTACGCCATTGTCAGTTACTTTGCCATTACCTACAGCGATTACTTCGCCTTGAGCAGGTTGTTCAGCTGCTGAAGTACTTAAAATAAGACCACCAGCAGTTTTAGTTTCCTTTTCAACACGGCGAATCACAACGTTGTCATGCAAAGGACGAATATTGCTCATAGTTAACTCCAGACTAAGTCTATTTACTAGATAAAAGACGATGACATTTTGATTTCCATAAGCCATCGACAAAAAATAATTTAGATGACACTTTTGTGGGGATGGAAAAAAACCCTTCAAGGGCAAAATTTAATTTTTTTCATTTTTTTGTATTTTTTTTCTTCAAAATTTAAATTTAAAGGATTAAAGCTCATCCAAAATATCAGCACTAAGATTTTCTTCGAATATTTTTAACTTTGAATGATAAAAATAATGCTGCACATTCATCTGCTCATCAATGACATTAAAACTGTTGGCAAGGTTATCGTGTAGGCGATATGACGTTGCAGTTCCAGCATGAATATCCCAAACTGGATGCGCAGCACCTAAAGCATAAATCTGATTGAGGTCATAGCTGGCTGGAACATGTAAATGCCCATGCAATAAACCATTTAAACCGTGTTGACTCCACTGTTCGAGTGCCAAACGCCCTTGAACAGGGCAATCTTTCACACCATGCGGGTCATTGGGCGGCGTATAAAAAGGTTGATGCGCTATGATTAATTTCACTTTATTGGGCGGCGCATGTCTAAGTAATTCCTCGACATGATGTATTTGCTCGAGCGACACATGCCCTCGCGTATGGTAACGACGGCGAATACTATTGATCCCAATTAAATAAAAATGCTCGGTTTCCAGTACATTTTCCATGGCACCAAAAAAAAGTTGATAACGTGCAAAAGGGCTAAAAACACGGTTCCATAAATGATATAGCGGAATATCATGATTCCCCGGCACAACGATATAAGGCAGCTTTAAGCTTTCTAAAAATTGCTTACATGCATAAAACTGACGATAACGCGCACGTTGAGTCAAGTCTCCACTGGCAACCACGGCCTCGATACGCTGTTCACGACAAAATTGCTGAATAGCGCGCATACACTCTGGCTTTTCAGTGCCGAAATGCAGATCAGACAGATGCAGTATCATGTGGTACCCGTATCTTTAAGGCTTGTTTTTGCACTCGAATTTTAAGCGGCGGTTTCATTTCTACAATCTCACCATCCACAGCAACGGTCATTTTTTTTCGTTGGGTATGTATGGTGACTTCATCAGCGGCAAAACTATACACATCTGGTGCATTGTCGATATTGCCACGGATCAATTGCCATAAAATTTTAAATAACGTTTTCTTATCACTTTTTGCGACCACCACACCTGCAACTTTACCTGCCTCTGCATCCTTAGCAATTTGCAAGTTTAAATCGGCCAATTGCAATTGATTATTGCCAAAAAAGATCAAGGGCGTTTTGACTGGATAAATATGATGATCTACTTCTATTTCCAATTTCAGCTCTTTACGATCTCGAATCAGCACATCCAAACCTGAGGTATAAGCATGCAATGGGAAACGCCCAAACTTTTGATTATAAAATTCTCTTTTTTGTATAAATAAAGGATACAAGCCCAAACTGGCATTGTTTAAATAGATATGTTCATTGATTTGCGCCACATGTACCTGTCGATTATTGCCTGTCGCAATCACCTGTGCCGCTTGAATTAAATCGAGAGGAATATTGAGTACCCGCGCCACATAGTTAAATGTGCCCAAAGGTAAGACCCCCATAGGAATATCGGTATGCATCAACTGATGAGCAACAGCATTTAAGGTTCCATCACCACCTGCAGCAACCACAACACCCAAATTATCAGGGTCTTGATGGCGTGCAAATACCTTGCTCATTAAAGTATCAAAACTCGCTTCCTGCCCAAGCTCAAATGACTGTATTTCGAAATTATGATCGGATAATATCCGCACAAGCTCCTCGTAGACTTCATCTTTATTTGCAGCATGAAATCCTGATTTTTTATTATAGATAATAGATAAAGGCTTGGCTTGTTTAATCACTTTTTATACATCTTGGCCGCTTAGTATTGTATTTTGTCGAATTTAACAGCAAATAATAGCGCCTTTATGTAAAAATCGAATTACCACCATTTATTTAATCAATAATAATTCTCAAATATCAATTAAATGCAACTTTTTGTTTTTATTAAAAATAACTATATAAAATATTGTCCATCACGTTAATAAATAAAGTGAAAATTCGCCATATAATATGTTAAGTTATTGTATTTTATCTATATTTAATATAAATAGCATTAACTACCAAAAAAAATCTACCACTTCTTTAGTCTTATTTTTTTTATGATTTTATGCTTTAATACAGCCACTTTTTTTTTTCATCTTTTATCTGCATGATGTATCCCATGATGCAGATTATACTTTGTACGGTTAGTACATTTTTGAGATAGGCCTCACCATGACCCAAGTGAACGCACCAGAATTCGTTCGTCACCCTAAGCTCATTGCTTGGGTGGAAGAAATTGCCAAATTAACCAAACCAGCAAAAATCGAATGGTGTGACGGTAGCGCAGAAGAATATCAACGTTATATCGACTTGATGATCGCTAACGGCACTATGCAAGAACTTAACCAAGAAAAACATCCTGGTTCTTACCTTGCTAATTCTGATCCTTCTGACGTTGCTCGTGTTGAAGGTCGTACTTACATCTGTTCTGAAAAACAAGAAGATGCAGGCGCAACAAACAACTGGGAAGCTCCAGCTGAAATGCGTGCTCGTCTGAATGGTTTATTTGACGGTTCAATGAAAGGCCGTACTTTATACGTAGTTCCTTTCTCTATGGGTCCTTTAGGTTCTCATATTGCTCACATCGGTATCGAACTTACTGATTCTCCTTACGTTGCTGTAAGCATGTCTAAAATGGCTCGTATGGGTAAAGCTGTTTATGACGTACTTGGTACTGACGGTGACTTCATTCCTTGCGTACACACTGTTGGTGCTCCGCTTGAAGAAGGTCAAAAAGACGTTGCTTGGCCTTGCAACCCTGAAAAATACATCGTTCATTACCCAGAAACTCGTGAAATCTGGTCTTACGGTTCTGGTTACGGCGGTAACGCATTGTTGGGTAAAAAATGCCTAGCTTTACGTATTGCATCTTCTATGGGTCGTCAACAAGGTTGGTTAGCTGAACACATGCTCATCCTTGGCGTGACTAACCCACAAGGCGAAAAACACTACATCGCAGCTGCATTCCCTTCTGCTTGTGGTAAAACAAACTTCGCGATGTTGATTCCACCAGCGGGTTACGAAGGTTGGAAAATTGAAACTGTAGGTGACGATATTGCTTGGATCAAACCAGGTGAAGATGGTCGTTTATATGCAATCAACCCTGAAGCTGGTTTCTTCGGTGTAGCACCTGGTACAAATACCAAGACTAACCCGAACTGTATGGCGACTCTTCATAAAGACGTAATCTATACTAACGTTGCTGTAACTGACGAAGGTGAAGTATGGTGGGAAGGTCTTACTAAAGAAGCGCCTGCTAACCTGACTAACTGGAAAGGTCAACCACACACCGGCGAAGAAAAAGCAGCTCATCCAAATGCTCGTTTCACTGTTTCAGCTGGTCAATGTCCTTCTATTGATGCTGACTGGGAAAATCCAGCAGGTGTTCCAATTTCTGCGTTCATCTTCGGTGGTCGTCGTGCAGACACAGTGCCTCTAATTTCAGAAGCATTTGACTGGGTTGACGGTGTTTACAAAGCTGCAACTATGGGCTCTGAAACAACTGCTGCTGCTGTTGGTCAACAAGGTATCGTTCGTCGTGACCCATTTGCAATGCTTCCATTTGCGGGTTACAACATGGCTGACTACTTCTCTCACTGGTTAGAACTTGGTGAACAAGTTGCTGCTAAAGCAGAAGCTGCTGGCAACAAACTTCCTGGTATCTACAACGTGAACTGGTTCCGTCGTGATGCTGAAGGTAACTTTGTATGGCCTGGTTTCGGTCAAAACATGCGTGTTCTTGAATGGATCATTGACCGTTGTGAAGGTCGTGCAGACGCTGTTGAAACACCTATCGGCCTTGTTCCAACATACGAACAATTGAACTGGACTGGTTCAGACTTCACTAAAGAGCAATTCGAGCTTGTAACTTCTCAAGATAAAGATCAATGGATCAAAGAACTTGAAAGCCACACTGAATTGTTCAACAAACTTGGTGATCGCTTACCAAAAGCACTTAAAGTACGTCAAGACGAACTTTTAGAAGCTGTAAAAAAATCTGCTTAATCGGCCTTTAATTTCCCTCCTTTAAAAGAGGGATTAAGAAAGATTTAAAAGACCGCCTTGCGCGGTCTTTTTTATATCAACTAAGCCACATCTTGAGCTTTTTGTTTTATTCGTATTTCCATTAAGTACTCATCCAAAACATCAACTTCAGATGCACTGAATTGCAAATATAACTTTGTGCGTCTTTGCAAAATATCTTCAGAACTTCTCACCCACTCCTGTTCAACCAAATAATCTACTTCTTGAGCATACAAGCCATGCCCGAAGTTTTGCCCAAGCTCATCAATCGAAGTTAAATGATTCAGCAAAATCCAGACACGTGTTCCATAAGCATGCGCCCAACGACTTGCTAGACTGCTTGAAACACCTTTAACATTTTGTTGGATTTCAACTATCAACTGCTCGATTGATTCTAAATTTTCCGCACCAGGCAATGCTGTATCAGCAGTCCAAGGCTTGGATCGATGATGAAAAACCGTTTTAAGCTGATCTAGCGCCGCTTCTGCGAGTTTTCGATAGGTGGTGAGCTTGCCACCAAAAATTGATAGCAATGCTGCACCTTCTACATCTGTCAGTGCCAAAGTATAATCTCGCGTGACTGCTGCTGGATTATCTGATTCATCATCACACAGCGGACGCACACCTGAATAGGTTGAAATTATGTCCGTTTGCGTCAATTGAGTTTTAAAGTGATCATTTGACACATCAAGCAAGTAATCGATTTCTTCTTGGCTTATCTTTACTCGATTTGGGTCAGCATGATATTCACGATCTGTCGTGCCGATCAAGGTATATTGTTCTAAATATGGGATCGCAAAAACAATGCGATGATCATCATTTTGCATAATAAAAGCTTTATCACCATCAAAGAGCTTTGGAACAATGATATGGCTACCTTGTATCAGCCGTATACCATAAGGTGACTCTTGCTTTAACCCCTGTTTTATAAAGTCAGCAACCCAAGGACCTGCCGCATTCACCAATACTTTAGCCTGCACATTTTGCAAACCCTTGGCATTTTTTAAACACACTTGCCAAATGCCAGCTTTACTGTATGCATTTAAACATTCTGTTCGAGTCAGGATCTGTGCACCAAATTCGCGTGCTTGTATCGCATTGAGTACAACCAAGCGTGCATCATCCACTGCACAATCGGAATATTCAAACCCCCGAGTAAATCTGGGTGCTAAAGGACTAACATCCACATCAAATTCAATACCATTGGAGCCAGCAAGCTGTTCTCGCTTACCCAAATAGTCATAAAAGAATAATCCAGTCCGAATTAGCCAAGCCGGACGTAAATGCGGTTCATGTGGCATGATAAAACGCATCGGTCGAATAATATGGGGGGCTTTTTTAAGGAGAACTTCGCGTTCTGCGAGTGCTTCACGTACTAAACGAAATTCTTTATGCTCTAAATAGCGAAGACCACCATGAATTAATTTGCTACTTGCAGATGAAGTATGGCTCGCGAGATCGTCTTTTTCGCAGAGCAAAACACTTAACCCCCGCCCCGCTGCATCACAAGCAATACCAACACCATTTATTCCACCACCAATGACCACCATGTCATATACTAATTGTTGTTGTGTATTCATCGCTCCCTCCCACTATGTCTTTTTTATCCAACAATGCATCGTTTTCTTTGCTTTTTTATTTTTCTCATTGATCATGATTTTTTGATCCAGATACCTATTTTGGTCACGATATCCTTACGCTGAGTTTTTGTATTCCTCATTAAATGATGAGTTATATTTTAAATGTAGGTTTAAAAGCCTGCTGGCTCAAGTATGAAATCAATCATTTTAAGGCCCAAACCCTTATTCAAAGCAAAATTCATGACAAGTTGTTGATTTGTACACTTTTTAAACAAAACCTCTTTTTTAGTTTACATTTCATGCTTTTCGATACGCATAAGATATTTTCACACAATAAAAAAAGATGGATTTTAAAATGACGGAAGAAATTGTTACTCAATCAAATTTAGATACAAAGACCCGAGTGAAATCCATTCTCGGTGGTTCAGCCGGTAATCTTGTTGAATGGTACGATTGGTATGTCTATGCGGCATTCACTCTCTATTTCGCCCATGCTTTTTTCCCTCAAGGCAGCCAGACTGCACAGCTTCTCCAAGCTGCAGCCATCTTTGCAGTGGGCTTCCTCATGCGGCCCATTGGTGCATGGATTATGGGGATCTATTCAGACAAAAAAGGTCGAAAGTCAGGGTTAACCCTCTCCGTCACACTGATGTGTATCGGCTCATTGATGATTGCCATTTCTCCAACGCATGACCAAATTGGTATTCTGGCGCCGATTATTCTTGTGGTTGCACGACTAATTCAAGGCTTAAGTGTCGGCGGTGAATATGGCGCTAGTGCGACCTACCTCAGTGAAATGGCAGACCGAGACCGCCGAGGTTTTTTTTCAAGCTTTCAATATGTGACACTGATTGCAGGTCAGTTGACGGCACTGTGCGTGTTACTGATTTTGCAATGGTTGCTGACCGAAGAACAATTGCATGATTGGGGCTGGCGTATTCCATTCTTTATCGGTGCGTGTTTAGCGGTAGTGGTTTTCCGTATTCGACGTGGCCTACTAGAAACTCAATCCTTTAAAAATGCACAAGAGCAAAAGGACCAGCCTGAATCAGGCTTATTTTCTCTATTTAAGCATTATCCGAAAGAAGCATTCACGGTGTTATTTTTAACAGCTGGGGGTACATTGGCTTTTTATACCTACACCACCTATTTGCAAAAATATCTGGTCAACACCTCTGGCTTTAGTAAACCTGAGGCCACGCAAATCACCACTTTAGCACTGTTTATTTTTATGTGCCTACAACCACTTGCAGGCGGTCTATCCGATAAAATTGGTCGTAAGCCTTTAATGATCGCTTTTGGGTTCTTAGGGGTGCTGTTCACCTATGTTCTATTTAGTGCCTTAGGACAAACTCAAGATTATTGGACCGCATTTTGGCTCTGTCTCGCAGGTCTAGTGATTGTCACGGGATACACCTCGATCAATGCGGTTGTAAAAGCAGAAATGTTCCCTGCGCATATTCGCGCATTGGGTGTTGCGCTGCCATATGCTCTTGCAAATACCATCTTTGGTGGTACGGCAGAATTCTTCGCGCTGAGTTTTAAAGAAGCTGGTCACGAGTCATGGTTCTTTATCTATGTGACCATCATGATTTTTATTTCGTTATTGGTCTACGTCTTTATGAAAGACACCAAACACCATTCCAAAATTCAGGAGCATTGATCAGGGTTATTTGAAGATGAGTTATTGATCAATCTGATCAAAAACAGCATGTTTTCCCCATCAAAGCCTCAATCTATGAGGCTTTGTTTTTTTCATTTAGTCGTGAAAAATGTATCTGGTCAAAAATATCGCATTTTATAGACTAAAGTCGCATGATTTTCTGCAACAACAGGAGTATAAATTAAATAAATATAGTTCCATCTCCCATTTCGACAAAATATATTGATTTAAACTTTTCCCAAAGAGTTTAAATGGATATGTTTTGCATTCATTCCTTGGAGAATGATGTGTCAAACTCATCTGAGCCAGTTGTTCCTGAACAATTGGATAGAAAAACTCGTGTCAAATCTATCCTCGGCGGATCTGCCGGCAACCTCGTTGAATGGTACGACTGGTATGTCTACGCTGCCTTTACCCTTTACTTTGCACCGCAATTTTTCCCTGATGGTGACAATACTGTAAAACTCTTACAAGCGGCTGCAGTCTTTGCACTCGGTTTCTTAATGCGTCCAATCGGCGCATGGGTCATGGGTATTTATGCTGACCGTAAAGGTCGTAAAGCAGGTTTAACGCTGTCTGTATCGTTGATGTGTGTCGGCTCACTGATGATCGCATGTGCACCAACCTACGATTCTGTAGGGATGCTCGCACCCGCTATTCTACTTTTAGCGCGTTTACTCCAAGGCTTAAGTGTCGGCGGTGAATATGGCTCTAGTGCGACCTATTTGACTGAAATGGCAGGTAAAAACCATCGCGGTTTCTTCTCAAGTTTCCAATATGTCACACTGATTTCAGGTCAGCTATTGGCTCTTTGCGTTTTAATTATCCTACAACGCAATTTCTCAGAACAAGCTTTAACTGAATGGGGCTGGCGTGTTCCCTTCTTCATCGGTGCTTTGCTCGCTATTGTGGTGTTCTGGATTCGTCGCGGTTTAGTTGAAACTCAATCCTCTAAAGAAGCTCAAGAACAAGCTAAAAATGGTGGTCCAAAATCAGGTGCTTTAGCGTTATTTACCAAATACCCTAAACAAGCCTTCACTGTGATCATGTTGACTGCCGGTGGTACTTTAGCGTTCAACACTTTTACCACATATTTACAAAAATATTTGGTCAACACGTCTGGCTTTGAAAAAACCACAGCAACTGAAATTACCACTGCTGCAATTTTCATCTTCATGCTTTTACAACCTGCGGTCGGTGCGCTTTCAGATAAGATTGGTCGTAAGCCAATTATGATCGCCTTTGGTGTGCTTGGTGTGCTGTTTACCATTCCTATTTTCAATGGTATCGGTTCAACTACCAGCCCAACCACAGCATTTATGCTTTGCATGAGCGGTATGGTGATTGTCACTGGTTATACTGCGATTAATGCCGTAGTAAAAGCAGAGTTGTTCCCTGCACACATCCGTGCCCTAGGTGTTGCATTGCCTTATGCCATTGCAAATACACTCTTTGGTGGTACCGCAGAACTTGTAGCTTTGAGCTTCAAAAATGCAGGCCATGAAAACTACTTCTTCTACTACATTACATTCATGATTGGTTTATCTTTAATTACCTATGTCTTCATGAAAGATACGAAAAAACATAGCATGATCACTGACGATTAAGTCGCTCAGCCCTGCTATTCCACTTAAGCTCATCAAAGCCTATTTTGATGAGCTTTTTTTATCTCCATTTCCATCTACTCATCGTTTCGGCTGCATCAAAGATTTAATCAAACTTCTTTGGCTTTCTTGGTTTTCGCCATCGAGTCGACAGACGGACTATGGCATACTGAACATACAAATACACACGGCGAATGAATGATGAAAAATATTTACAAAGTTTTAAGTTTGGGTATTGTTGCAATGTCGATGGCTGCTTGCCAAAGCACTCCACGTGCTTTTAATGGTCAAACGGGCTTTCAAATAGAGTCCAAATCTGCAGATAGCGCAACACTTGCATATACTTTAGCGGGTCGCCAAAACCAACAACTGGATGCCAATAAATTACAACGTGCTTGCCAAAAAGTATTAAATACGCAAAAGACCTATAAATTACAAATCTTAAGCGTGAACGAAATTGCAAATCCTGCTTTGGAAAATACCCAGTACGGCCGTCAAATTGGTAATACACGTGCGAACTTCGGTCTATCAAATACTCCTGATCTACGTAACTCTGAAAACTTAGGCGCGCGTGATGCACTCGATGCTCGCCCTGCAACCTTACGTGTGGTTCGCTATACTTGTTCTTAATCAAATTTGCTGTTCAAAAGACAAAAATAAGACGCTTAAAGCGTCTTATTTTTTATGGGTTCAATATTTATAGGGTTTTATAAAAACTCACATTTCGAAACTCAGGTGATTCATCCAAATCAGGCCATGTCGTCGCGCTTCGTTCATCGAGTTTTTCATATTTAGGATGACTAAAGTTTTTCACACGACTGTCTGCCACCCACACTTCTGGAGCAAACTTTAAAAATTCATCCAAAAAGAAACGGTTGCATTGGTCATACAGCACATCGGCAGCCAATAAAATATCGACTTGTTTGGCTTTATACAGATCGTCCAAATATTCAAGTTCTACATTATTCAACTCTGCATTGGCACGACAGGCATCTAGGCTCACTTGGTCGATGTCACAGCAGATCACGCGTTTCGCCCCTGCCATTTTCGCGGCAATCGCCACCACGCCTGAACCTGCACCAAAGTCCAACACCACTTTATCTTTGACATGATGCGGCTCTGCCAACAACCACTGCGCCATAGCAAGCCCTGAAGCCCAACAAAAGATCCAATACGGCGTATCATTCCATATACGGCGAATGACTTCATCATCCAATTTATCGGTTGGAAATACAGGCGGTATCAACCATAAAGAAATGGGGGTTTCAGGCAACTGTTGTGCATGTAATTCACAATGCGGAATGACTTCATGCAGTGCTTTCAGTAAATGTTCAGGGGCTTTGGGGAATTGGAAAGTACAGCTCATATTAAGCCTTGGAGATGATTTTATTTGAATTTATAAACGTATTAGATATGCGACATCGTCATCTGCTGCTGTGCGAGACAGACCTTAATCGAATGAACACTGTTTCTGCGATACCATTAATCAAAAGACTGATTCTGTCGAGTTCAGCAGATGACAAATGGTTTTGGTTACTTTTGCCGAAACAAAAGTAACATACGAGCTTCTTACATTTTAGTCACAACAGTAAGACTCCGTTGTGACTTTAATATCTTTTTATTAAAAGATTAACCCAACGCTTTTTCAGCAGCTTCAACAGTTTGACGAATCAACGTTGTAATGGTCATAGGACCTACACCACCCGGAACAGGTGTATAAGCAGAAGCAACTTCTTCAATACCCACCAATTGGATATCACCTACACCGCCGCCATCACGTGGATGAAAGCCAGCATCAACAACCACTGCACCTGGTTTGATCCAATCTTTTTGAATCAATTCAGCTTTACCTACCGCACCTACAATAATGTCAGCTTGTTTAACAAAGTCAGCCAAGTTTTGAGTACGTGAGTGGCACGTAGTCACTGTCGCATTTGCTTCAAGTAACATTGCAGACATTGGTTTACCCAAAATTGCAGAACGCCCCACAACAACCGCATGTTTACCTGCGATTTCAATGTTGTTTTCTTTTAAAATGGTCATGATACCTGCAGGAGTCGCAGAACCATACGCAGCTTCACCCATTGCCATACGGCCGAAACCTAAGCAGGTCACGCCATCTACGTCTTTTTCAAGAGAGATCGCATCGAAACAAGCACGCTCATCAATTTGAGCAGGTACGGGGTGTTGTAACAAAATACCGTGAACATCTGGATTTGCATTCAATTTTTCAATTTCAGCAAGCAATTGCTCAGTTGTGGTTTCTTTAGGAAGCTCAACTTTTAATGAATCCATACCAACACGGCGGCAAGCATTCCCTTTCATACGTACATAAGTTGCAGATGCACCATCGTCACCTACCAAAATAGTCGCAAGAATTGGGGTACGACCAGTTTTCTCTTTTAGCGCTTCTACGCGAGTCAACAAGTCAGCTTCAATTTTCTTCGCCAATGCACGACCATCTAAAACTAATGCCACGGCACTTCTCCAAGTGATGATATGAATCAATTTTGCACATAATACATGATTATTTTAAATTTTTTACCTTGTATGCTGCTTTTATGCTCATACAGATGAATCTGCTATTGTTTTTTTTTCAGAGCTTGCTAATATACGCATCAACAAGACATGGCGGGGTGGCAGAGTGGTCATGCAGCGGACTGCAACTCCGTGTACGCCGGTTCGATTCCGACCTCCGCCTCCAATCTTGTTAAGCCCGAGTGGTGAAATCGGTAGACACAGGGGATTTAAAATCCCCCGCCCACAAAGCGTGCCAGTTCGAGTCTGGCCTCGGGCACCATTCTTCTACTACTGAAGATGGTGTAAATAAAGAACCCAGCGATAAGCTGGTTTTTTTATGCCTAAAATTTAGTAAGACAATAAAAAAAGAGGGACATTGCCCTCTTTAATTATTTTAAAACACCCTGCAAATACATCGCGTTTTAAAAATAATCCTTTAGATCACTTCAACCACAATCTTACCCACATGGTCGCCTGTATCCATGGCTGCATGTGCTTCTTGAATTTGATCAAACTTAAATGTTTTGTAAATCATTGGCAGGCATTCACCTTTAGACCATAACGGAACAACATTTTCCTGAATGCCTTTGGCAATCTCTGCTTTTTCTGCAGTATTACGCGCACGCATGGTTGAACCGGTAATGGTCAAACGCTTCATCATGATTTGACCCAACTTCACTTCTTTGGCTTTTGCACCACCTAAGAAGGCGATATAGACCAAACGCCCATCACGACGTAATAGATTTAAGTTCTGTGCTAAATACGGTGCACCCACGATATCTAAAATCACATCGACGCCTTGCTCAGCGGTCGCCTCATTAATCACTTGCTCAAAGTCTTGAGTTTTATAGTTAATAGCATGAGTGATATTTGAAATCGCAGCGACTTTTTCATCTGAACCTACCGTCGCAAAGGTTTTCATACCTAAAGCATTACACAACATAATCGCTGTAGTACCAATACCGCTAGTACCGCCATGAATAAGTACCGTTTCACCTGCTTTGGCTTTACCCATTTGGAATACATTTGCCCAAACTGTAAAGAACGTTTCAGGAATGGCCGCTGCTTGGGTAAAGCTGACGCCTTCAGGAATACTCAAAGTTTGGCTTTCAGGTACAACACAATACTCGGCATAACCGCCACCATTGGTTAGACCACAGACTTTATCACCCACTTTAAACAAAGTGACATCTGCACCCACAGCAACTACTTCACCCGCCACTTCCAGACCCGGTACTGGTGTTACCCCTTTCGGCATTGGGTACAAGCCTTGGCGCTGTAAAATGTCTGGACGGTTAATACCAAAGGCATGAACCTTTACTAGTACTTCATCAGATTTTGCAGTAGGCACGGCAACGCTTTCATAGGCCAATTTTTCTACGCCGCCCGGTTCAGTAATAATGACCTGTTGCATGCTTTGCTGTGACATTGTTTTTCCTTTTTCAATTATTGACTATTCATCTATCTCTGCACTATTTGAACATAGAAAGCATACAGATTGAATAACAATGGACTTATGTATAATTGGCTGACTATTTAGCAAATTAATAATAGGCAGCACATGGTTCAGGTTGTTGAATATAACGAAGATAACGCCAGCGACTATGAATGGTTCGATGGTTTTGCCGTGATTCGTTTCTATGCAGACTGGTGCGCGCCCTGTGTGCAGAACTTCCCTGTATTTGAGCAGTGCGCAAGTCAAATGTCCGCACAGCATGCACAGCTCAAATTTGGCAAGGTAAATATTGATTCCTCACCGATACTAACCTTGCGCTATAACGTTTATGGACTACCTTCAACCTTAGTATTTTATCGCGGGCAAGTCATTCAACGTATTGCAGGAGTTAAATCGCTGACTGAATTAACAGCCATCATTCAAGATGCTATGCAGTCACACTCAATACATGACTAAATAGATGTGCCTTTTATTTGGATGCAGCCTCATTCGGCAGACGGACAAACTTCATTAGCGTATTACGCACCAATGGCAACACGATCAAAATGAGCGGAAAGGCCATCATCCACGACATGCTCCATGCGCGCAGCCAAATGCCAAGAAAGCCTTCAACTAAGCCTTTATTCATCAGCATGTTAAAGCAGGAAATTGAACCGCTCATAATGCCGGACAAGATTAAGGGCATCAGCCAAGTCATGTGTTTGGGATGAAATTTTGGGAGTTGATTCATCTGTAAATACCTATTATTCGTCTTGGGCTGCATTCTGGGTTTTTACTGTTTGTTTTAGTGTTTTCATAAACTGGCCGAAATGCGGCATGAAATCTCTAAATAAAGGATGGTCTTTATTTTCCAGCAAAGTTTCACCAAACAGTTTCAGACCCACGGCAAAGGCTTTGGTTTTTTCATCATCTAATAACTGCGCTTTAGTCAAATGCTCTAGCACCTTAAACATGTCATCATGGTTGTAAGCATTAAACTGCAAAGCTTCGGTATAGGTCGATGGATTGCCCTGTGCATCGGCAATGTGTTTGAGCGTGATTTCATATTGATGCTGCTTCATTGTGTCACCTCCATACGGCTGATTTCGACGGCCGCCTGATCGATTTTTTCTGCAATGGCATACACCTGTTCAGGTGTCAGTTCACAGTGCTGAATTTTGATGCGCAGTGATGCTTTTAAGTTTTCCATCGCACGTTTGATATCGACGTATTGTTCATTGTTATGAATCTGCTTGCGGGTATCAAAACGACACAGAATTTTCTCTACTGTGGCTTTTTCTGCCTCTAAATGCACTAAGCCTGACTGTGTGACGCTGTATTGTTTACGGTCTTCCGCATTTAGTTCTGCATGGATGTATTGCTGTTCTTCGAGGTAGTTCAGCGTTGGGTAAATCGTCCCTGTGCTTGGGCTGTAACCGCCGCCTACGATTGCGCCGACATCTTTAATGATGTCGTAACTAAACTTAGGCGCTTGGGAAATAAGATGCAGCACCAATAGTTTCATGTGCCCTGCTTCAAACAGGCGTTTGCGGGTTTTGACTGGACTATCGCTACTGTCGAGAAGGTCTGAATTTGACATCGCAAAGATACACCTTAAGATTAATTAAGATATATCTTAACATTCTGTAATTTTTTTTCAACCAAATTCTAAATACATATTACTTTATACATGTTTTTATTCTTTAAGGATTTCTTTAATAACTTTAATAACATCATCACCTAACGTTCGCGTATTTTTTAAATTTCCCATACTATTAATTTCACTTATATTTAATTCTTTAGATAGCTCACGAAGTACGGGTTTAACTGGAGATATGGACTCATCATTTCTGAATATTTGAATTGATAAATTTTCAAGCTGTACAATTTTGTACCCTTTATAAAACACTGAATTGATAACTTTAAAATTAGATAAATCGGTATTTCTACTTGTAGATTTTTTAACAGTTGAATAAATAAACTTATTATCTCTAGCCTTTAACTTATCCCCAAAAAATTCTTTTGAAATATCTTCTAAAATTTCAAGCTGCATATCTTCTGAATTAATCTTAATAATAATTACTCTATCCACCTCATGAAATGTACTTTTATTAAAACTTACATGATTGCTAGATGTAACTGTCTTTACAGATATTTTCTCACCTTCACTACTAATGACATCATAACCTTGTTGATTCACTGAATCAGCAAGCTGACCCAAAGTTATCATCGCAACATATAATTCCCCAATCCGACCAGTAAGATGGCGAAGTTCTGCAGCCGGGCTTCCCCACGTTAGTTCCTTTTCCAACCACTCCAAAGCCCGACCTAACGATTTAATAATTTCAATTTGACTTAATGCCATAAGTAAAAAACATAGTTATTCATTTAACTTTGAATATAACCCATTTAATTATTATTAACCCCTCCCCTTATATTCTTTTACCATCCGATCACTCACATCTTCAGGATAGCAAAGTGGTGCATATCCACCTGCGCGATTATATGCACTGCGCTTACCACACCGACTACCATTACTTGCAGTATTGTAAGGACAAGGACAATTACCAGGATAATTCTCAATTGATTGCTGAATAATCTTCTGCTTAATTTTTTCAGTACTTTGACTACTCTGTTTTGCATCAACACTAAAAGTTAATACACATAACCCCATTAAAAATAATATTTTTTTCATAAACACCCCTCTATAAGAGCATTTTATAGAGAAAACATTTATGTGAATCATCACACATAATCCAAGTGTTTTATTTATCAGCAATTAAATTCAAGACAATAAAAAAACCCGCCATTAGGCGGATCTTTTTTAAATCAACTCAATCTATTACAGACGAACCAACTCAACAATTTTCTCAGCAACTTCTTCAACAGCATCGAAGGCATAAGTCACATCAGTGCCTTCGGTCGCATCTGTAATCACAACCACACCAGTTTCACGAACCAGCGCAACTTGATCAGCAGAAAGACCCGCTTTCGCAATCGCAACCACACCTTGTTGAATCAACAAGCTTTCAATCGCTTGCGCATTTTCAAAGGCTTTTGCAGTCACAGTTACCGCAGCAGGTTTTTGACCTAAACGTGCAGCACGCGCTTCAGCAGTTAAAGGCTCGTTGTGTGCAGTCCATTCAACCGCAGATTCAACCATACCCGCACCAACAGTCACGTTGCTTAAACGGTCAATAAAGATGAATGAACCTGTGTAACGACTGTCTTGGTAACGGTCAAATACCACTGGCGCATCAAACTCAATCGTTACATCTGCAATCGCATTCAATTCAAGCTGTTCAACTTCCGTTTTTTCCAGTGTGTTCACATTGGTACGATAGTTAATTTTCGCAACTTTCGCAGGAATAGTTTGTGTACCAAACTTCACGTTATACAGCTTGCCAACTACTAAAGGCGCATCTGTCATCCATACCACAGAGGCACGTGCAGAACGTGAAATTAACGGCTGTTCGCCCGCTTTTACCAACACGTTACCACGTGAAATATCAATTTCATCGTTCAGTGTTAAAGTTACCGCTTGACCTGCAACAGCATGGTCTAAGTTACCGTCAAAAGTCACGATTTCTTTAACAGTCGAAGACTTACCAGATGGTAATGCAGTAATGGTATCGCCAACTTTTACTTCACCAAGTGCAATCGTACCGCAGAAGCCACGGAAATCGAGGTTCGGACGGTTGACATATTGAACAGGGAAACGGAATTCGTGCTTGCTCGTATCATGCGAAATTTCAACAGTTTCCAAAGTCTCCATTAAAGTCTGACCTTGGTACCACGGCGTATTTGGCGATTTGTTTACAACGTTATCACCATTCAACGCAGAAATAGGCGTGAAGATAATGTTCGCAGGTTTACGGTCGCCCAATTGGTTTACGAACTCGTTGTACTCTGCTTGAATTTCATTAAAGCGCGCTTCAGAGAATTCAACCAAGTCCATTTTGTTCACTGCAACCACGATATTACGAATACCCAAAAGACTCGCAATAAATGAGTGACGACGAGTTTGCGTTTGAACGCCATAACGCGCATCAATCAAGATGATCGCAAGGTCGGCAGTCGACGCACCCGTTGCCATGTTACGTGTGTACTGCTCATGCCCTGGGGTGTCAGCAATAATGAACTTACGTTTTTCAGTAGAGAAATAACGGTAAGCCACGTCAATGGTAATACCTTGTTCACGCTCTGCTTGTAGACCATCGACAAGTAAAGCCAAGTCAGGCGCATCACCCGTAGTACCGACTTTTTTAGAGTCACGAGTCACAGCTTGTAATTGATCTTCATAAATCAATTTTGAATCGTAAAGCAAACGACCAATTAAAGTCGATTTACCGTCATCTACGTTACCGCAAGTCAGGAAACGTAGAAGGTCTTTATTTTCGTGTTGTTTTAAATACGCCAAGATGTCTTGGCTAATTAAATCTGATTGATGAGACATTGCTCAAAGCTCCACATATTCTTTTGAAATCGGTTTCTGAATCTTTTTAATCCCTCTAAATCTCCCTTTAAGAAAGGGAGACTTTGCTCCGTTCTTTCTCGGGAGTTCTCCCTCTTTAGTAAAGAGGGTGAGCAGCACTGCTGCGCAAGGGAGATTTCTTAAGATTCTTAGAAGTAACCTTCCTGCTTTTTCTTTTCCATCGAACCTGCTTCATCATGGTCGATCATACGGCCTTGACGTTCAGATGTGGTGGCTAAAAGCATCTCTTGGATAATTTCCGGTAAAGTTGTTGCAGTTGATTCAACCGCACCTGTAAGTGGGTAACAACCTAAAGTACGGAAACGCACCGATTTCATTTGTGGCACTTCACCTTCGTTCAAACGCATACGCTCATCATCAACCATGATCAGTGTACCGTTACGCTCAACCACTGGACGTTCAGCAGCCAAGTACAAAGGAACCAATTTAATATTTTCGAGGTAGATGTATTGCCAAATATCCAACTCAGTCCAGTTAGACAATGGGAATACACGAATACTTTCGCCTTTGTTTACTTTACCATTGTAAAGATTCCAAAGTTCAGGACGTTGGTTTTTAGGGTCCCAACGGTGTTTGGTATCCCGGAACGAGTAAACACGTTCTTTAGCACGAGATTTCTCTTCGTCACGGCGCGCACCGCCAAAAGCCGCATCAAACTGATATTTATCAAGTGCTTGTTTTAAGCCTTGAGTTTTCATGATATCAGTATATTTTGAGCTACCGTAATCGAACGGATTCACGCCTGCGTCTTTACCTTCTTTGTTTTGATGCACGATCAAATCAAAGCCATGCTCTTTTGCCATGTTGTCACGGAAAGTAATCATGTCTTTAAATTTCCAACCCGTGTCTACATGCAGTAGTGGGAATGGAAGTTTGGCAGGATAGAATGCTTTTAAAGCAAGATGCAGCATGACCGCTGAATCTTTACCGATTGAATACAGCATGACTGGGTTTTCGAACTCAGCAGCAACTTCACGGATGATATGAATACTCTCAGCTTCAAGCTGTTTAAGATGAGTAAGTCTTTCCTCATTTAATGACATGGACAACACCAGCTTAGAATATGTGTACTTATTACACTTTTAAAGATATATATACATTATAGTGATTAAGCTTTCATAACGATTGCTTGTTTTGTGATATTGATATTCTTATTCGTCATATACAAATTGTCTGATACTGCTTATCAATTTTAATTAATTTAATACGATAGACTTATCAATTTCATTATTATTCTAGTCCGAGATCCGTAATTTTACGCAATTTTTTATCAATTAACTAATCGCTAAATCCTCTAAACAATCGGTATTCAAACTCGCTCAAATTACCTAAAGTAGCTATATCACTCTCCAATAGTTATTGATATGCCATATAGTCACTATACGCTTGAAACCTTAAAGTCGCTGATTGAAGCCGCAGGTCTTGCTGGCTATATTTATCAGCATTCTTCACACATGCTCGTGCTCCAAGAAGCCTTGAATGATGACGGCAGCCCACTGAATAACTTTATTCAGCATGAGCTGAGTGCTGACCAAATTGGCCTTCAGTTCGGCCTACGACTTTTGGACAATAAACTCGAATTTTTGATTGGGGTGACTCACAGTAACCAAGATCGCGGCTACGAAATTGGTGCTGGCAATTTAAAGGCCGATCAACGCGCATTTAATCTGCTCTATGCTTTTTATAATTTTCCCAAAGCATTTCACTTAATCCATTTCCCGCTCGCAGCCAATAGCACCCAGTTAGAAGAAGAGATCGAAAAGCAATTGTTTCAACTTGAAAGCATGGGCTTTTTAGACACTGCGATTAAAACCAATCCGATGGGCGAACAAGTGAAGTGGATGAAAACCTTTATTGTTCAAGCGGCTTTAGATATGAAAGTACGCATTCAAACCTCATTGTTATAAAAAGGGTTAAAGCTTACTAAAAAGCGCTCTATTGAACGCCAGTTCAAATCTTCATATGACATCGAAAGTCACGGCAAAGCCCTCAGCACTGCTGTGACGCTTATAAAATTACATTTCCTAACATTGTTTTCTGTGCCGTTTAACAGGCCATTTCTCTCCCTTGAGCACGACCACTTATATATCTGCAATTAGACTGAAAATTTGATTGATCACAATGACTTAAATCTTAAATGGGTAAAGCAGAAATACTATTAACTTTAGATTTAGATCATCCTAACTTAATTGATCAACTATTTTTAAAGAAAAACTTAGTAATAGCTCACATAAAAGCCGACTTTTTGTTAATCCGATCTGTAATTTTTTTACACAATTTCGACAGATAATGTTATTTTATTTACTGAAAAAAATTCAGCCAGAATTATTTTTTTTGATTTTTTATAAGCATAAATATAGAGATAAATATAATGTGGGAATTGTTTACTCACCCGTCTAATATCGTGTTTAGCATCAGTCTCTGCTTAATGTTCTTGTTTGGACTTTTTGAGATTGTGTTAACAATTTTAGGGGGTGGTTCTCAAGGCTTCTTAGATCAATTCCTACCTGAGGATGTTGGTCATAATGCAGAGCTAGGTGTAGATGCCGATGCAGGTATCGTGACACGTGTGCTTGATTGGTTGTATTTAGGTCGTATTCCGCTGTTTGTATGGCTCATCATTTTCTTATGTGTCTATAGTTTATTGGGCTTTGCTATTCAAGCCATCGTTAACCAAATGACCAGTATGATGTTTAGTGCATGGATTATTGCACCAGCCTGTGTTTTTCTGTGCATGCCCTTCGTACGTTTTAGCGCAATGCTCATTGCCCGTATTTTACCGCAAGATGAAACAACCGCCATTTATAGTGATGAATTGATCGGTAGAACGGCCACGATCATTTTGGGTGATGCACGACCACAGTCTCCTGCTCAAGCCAAAGTCAAAGATCAACATGGATTGACCCATTATATTTTGGTTGAACCTGAACAAGATGAAATTTTCAGTCAAGGTCAATCAGTGGTTTTAACCCAAAAAACAAATGTAGGCTTTCAAGCCACCATGCTCTAAATTTTGAATGAATTGATGCTCGATCAGTTCTTCTAACACCATATAAATACATTTAACGCATCATTCCTTCTGTAAATCTCGAAGTCATGATGAGTCAACAAAATACTGATTTTTAAACCAAAATTGTTAGCACTTTAGAGGGTTAACTTGAACTACAACAAAAGAGATAAACGTCCATGTTAGACATTATTCCAAGCGGTATCCTTGTTTCAGTCGGGATAATTTTTGCCGCACTTATTTTTATTGGTTTTATTATTGCTCGACTTTATCGTCGCTCAAGTAAAGAAATTTCATTTGTGCGTACAGGCTTCGGCGGTGAAAAAGTGATTTTAGGTGGCGGTGCTATTGTGCTTCCTGTGCTGCATGAAATTATTCCAGTCAATATGAACACCCTACGTCTTGAAGTACGCCGTGCAGATGACCAAGCGCTGATTACACGTGACCGTATGCGTGTCGATGTGATGGCGGAGTTCTATGTCCGTGTGAAACCAACCGCAGATTCGATTGCTACCGCAGCACAAACGTTAGGTCAAAAGACCATGTCGCCAAATGAGTTAAAGAATTTGGTCGAAGGAAAATTCGTTGACTCTCTACGTGCAGTTGCCGCAGAAATGGCGATGGAAGAGTTGCATGAAAAACGCGTCGACTTCGTACAAAAAGTTCAGCAAGTGGTTTCTGAAGATTTACATAAAAACGGTTTGGAACTTGAAACTGTTTCATTAACTGGCTTAGACCAAACAGGCTTTAAATACTTTAACCCACAAAATGCGTTCGATGCTGAAGGTTTAACTAAACTGACAGAAACCATTGAAGACCGTCGTCGTAAACGTAATGCGATTGAACAAGATGCAGATCTTGCAATTAAGACCAAGAACTTAGAAGCAGAACAAGCACGTCTACAAATTTTGCGTGAAGAAGAATATGCAAAACTGCAACAAGAACGTGAAATTTCAATCCGTCGTGCAGAACAGCTTGCAGAAATTGCATCACAAGAAGCTGCTAAAAAACGTGAAGCCGAAGAAGCGCGTATTGCTGCTGAACGTGAAGTTGACTTAAAGCGTATTACTGCTGCACGTGACGTTGAAAATCAAAATATTCAAAAGTCACAAATTATTCAGCAAGCCCAAGTGGAACAAATGAAAACCATTGAACTCGCTGAGCAAGACCGTGCAATTGCCATTGCTGAAAAATCTCGTGCTGAATCTGAAGCTAAGGCACATGCCGATCAAGCCCGTGCTCAAGCGGTAAAAGCCGAAGAAGAAGTGATTACCGTTCGTCAAATCCAACAAGCTGAACGTCAAAAAGCTGTTGAATTGGTCTCTGCGAAAGAAAAAGCGGAGAAAGATGCGATTGCCATTACTGTCGCGGCTGAAGCGGGTAAACAAGCAGCCGCAGATGATGCAGAAGCGATTCGTATTGCAGCTGAAGCCGAAGCTGAAAAAGTTCGCTTAAAAGCCAAAGGTGAAGCTGACGCAAAAGTTCTGTTGGCTCAAGCGATGGAAAAACAATACCAAGTTGATGCTGAAGGTACACGTGCAGTGAACGAAGCAAACAACGTATTGTCATCTGAACAGGTTGAAATGCAAATTCGTTTAGCGATGCTAAAATACTTACCAGAAATCATTCGCGAAAGTGTTAAACCAATGGAAAACATTGATGACATTAAGATTTTGCAAGTAAATGGTCTAAATGGTGGTCATGCAGGTTCTTGCCAAGGTGATGCTCACCACGAAGGTAGTGGTAATGTTGCCTTGTCAGACCAAGTGGTGAATAGCGCCCTACGCTACCGCAGCCAGGCCCCACTGATTGATAGCTTGATGAGTGAGCTTGGTATCCAAGGTGGCGATATTAACGGTTTAACTCAGAGCTTAAATAAAAAAGCCGGTTAACTCGTTATACACGCTAAGAAAAACCGCAGCTTAGTCCTGCGGTTTTTTTATTGAGATCATCGACAAGGAAGACTCATAAAGCTAAAAAAATAAGTTCAGTACCAAATCATGACTGTAAAATGACTAAATACTGGATCACAACAAAGTGCAAACCAAATCACACCTTTAAGAATAACCCTTTCCCTGCAATCTTGCTACAATCTTCAAATTCATCATATTCTGCTTAGCTGTACTTGCTAAAACGTGCAGCAAAATATGCGATGAAAACATTTACGAATGATAATACGCTCAGTGCAAGTATAAATATGACTTCTTCCTTAATTGCCGTTACTTCCCTACGCCCCTTTAAAAAATTAATAGGTCTAATGACCTGCTTCGGTTTGGTCTTTTCAGGCTGTAGCATTGCTGAAACGGTACGTATTACCCACCACCCTATACAAGATTGGGTCAAGCAATATGCATCAGCCAATTCTATACATCAAACTTCGACCAACAATACACAAAAGCCAAGTACTCCTGAACGTATGCGCATCATGCATATCGACTTAGATTATGTATATGATGCCAATCAGGCTCAACAAGAACAAAATATCCGCGCTTTGATCGAACGTATCCGTCACATTGAAGCCAATACGATTTTTCTACAAGCTTTTGCAGACCCTGATGCCAATGGTTCGGCTGATGCGGTGTATTTTAAAAATCGCTATATCCCAATGCGCTCAGATTTATTTCAACGTGTTTTGCACGAAATACGACATCAGACTCAAGTAAAAACTGTATATGCATGGCTGCCTTTAATTGCGTGGGAGTTCCCAAAACAATACCCGCTGCAATATGTAAAAAGCCAAAGTGAAAAGAAAGGTTATATTCGAATATCGCCCTTTGACCCAAGAAACCAACAATACACAGCAGAAATTTTTTTAGATTTTATTCAGCAGAATAAAGTAGATGGCATTCTTTATCATGATGATATCACTCTCAATGATTTTGAGGATAATAGTGCCGCAGCACTTCAGACATACAAAACGTGGGGCTTCGATCGACAATTGATTGGACAGCCAAAGCATGCGCAGCAGCTTGAATTTTCACGCTACAAAACGGCTTATCTAGACCAATTTGCTGAAGGCATCAGTCAGATTTTAAAACAGCAGCAACCCGACTTACATTTTGCTCGAAATATGTATGCTGAAGCTGTGCTGAACCCGAACAGTGAAAAATGGTTTAGCCAGTCTAATGCCAGTACATATCAACATTATGATTACAACGCCATCATGGCCATGCCCTATATGGAAAAAGCAGATGATCATCGTCAGTTTTATTTAAACTTGATCGAACGTGCAAAAAAATATGACCCTAATTTAAGCCGTACTATTTTTGAACTTCAAGTGACCGATTGGAATCATCAAAAACCCATTTCTAATCAGGAGCTCACAGACACCATCCGTTTACTAGAACAACATGGTGTGCAACATATTGGGTATTATCCAGATGATTTCGTGCAAAATCATCCAGATGCACAGCAAATAAAAAAGGCATTTGCACCTGCCCTAGCTACGGACTGATACCAATGCCTACATCATCAGATCTAAAACCTTAGATCTAATGAAGAACGCCTGATTAGCTGTTGATTTTATAGTGTTCTAATTGACCTTCATCCGTATAGTGTAAGGTGATATTTTTCGATTTTCGCATTGTCGCTATATCACTGGATTTTACGTGAAAGCTTTTCGCCAAATCTTCATCTTGAGCATTCTCAGGCGCCTTTCGTCGGTCTTCACCGTGAAAACGCAGCCAGTTATAACTTGCCCAAACAAATAGACAGCAAATAAAGATTCCGATTGAGAAAATCAATTTCATGATCGTTAGACTGGTCATCGGTTGGGACTGATCCATAACCTGTGAATACACCACCGTGCCTTCAAACCACCAAAACACAAGGGTTAATAGCGGTAAAAACAACCACATCCAAAGCATCCACCCGACTGCCATCAGACCATAGCCTGCTGACTTGCGTTTGACGTATTCAGGTTTATCAATATATTCAGGTAATTCAAGCAATGATTCATCTTGAATAATTTTAAAATCTGAATCTGCAACCGGCTTCTGATTTTGTAAATTAACTTGGTTCATTGTTTTCCTCCCCTCTAAATCCACGGTCTGGACTGACCCAACGCGCACGCTTTTGGGTTTTAAAAATAGTCTTTGGCAAAGCAACGACCGTTGTCAGCATGGCTAAGATCCAGAAAAATAAGGGATACCAAATCACCCAAAAATAATTTCGCAGTAAGCGTTTTTTGTCGTAAGCGCGATCGATCCATAAACTCACGAGGAACTGGAATAAACAGGTCACGCCTAAAATCACTCCATACCATTGAGGTAAAAGTGATTGAATCGCCCACTCACCCGGTAATGAGAAAAATAGACCATAAAAATACAAGACAAAAATACTGAACATGACATATGCCCAGATCACGCTAATGATAGATTCGAATGCAATCGGCCACATCCGACGTAAACGCCATTTAAATATTTTAGGTAAATAGGCAAATAACACTTCGATGCCGCCTTGAGCCCAACGTAAACGTTGTTTCCATAGTCCGTTGAAGGTTTCAGGCATATAGATATAGCAAAGGGCTTGCGGGACATAGTGCAAATCCCAATGATCGAACTGCAAACGCCATGACACATCAATATCTTCTGTGATCATGTCATCACGCCAATAACCGATGCGGTCGAGTGCCGTTTTTCTGAAACCTGCAATTGCACCCGACACTGTAAAAATACGACCATAGGTTCTTTGCGATCGCTTGATTAAGCCAATAATCGAAGAAAATTCACCGACCTGAATTTTACCCAAAATGCTTGAACGGTTCACAATACGTGGATTACCTGTTACAGCGCCCACGCGTGGGAAACTGGTCAGATGATGCATCATCCAAAGTGCCGAATGCGGATGCAGCAATGCGTCACCATCAATACAAATCAAGTATTCAAATTGGCTGACCATCGCGCCTGCACGTAATGCATACGCTTTACCCTGATTCTCAGCCAAATGCACCACACGCAATTTAGGATATTCGAGTGCCAATTGGTCTAAAATTTCAGCGGTTCGATCTTTGCTTCCATCATTCACCGCTATCACTTCAAAATTTGGATATTGGCTCTGCATCGCATATCGAATCGTGTCTCGTACCTGTGCTTCTTCGTTAAAGCAAGGAACAATGATGCTACAACCATGTTCGGTTGGCACGGGAAGTTCAGGTTGTTTCCATTCACGCTTTAAGTAGAACCACACGCCTCCAGCAATCCAAATCCACGCCATAAACAAGGGATATAGGAAAGCAAAGGCAAAAAACAGATCGTTAAAACTCAGTTCCCATTCTTGCATTACTGACCTCCTTGTATATACGGATCACGGTAAGTCAGTGGACTGCCATTCAAGCTGATGCTTTGATATAGGTGATGTTGAACGCGTTCGCCATCCTGAAGCTGATAATTATTCAGTCCGATTTTTTGAACCGATGCTGCGCGTAAAGCCTGATAGTTTTGCTGATACTGTGTCCAATCTTTCTCGCTCATATTTGGATTGATATCTAAACTGACAATCAAGCGTTGCTTTTGCTCTGTATTCAAAGTCTTCAATGCGGACATAAAGGCTTTAAAACTTTGCGGATGCTGACCTGGGTTAATACTTAAATACAGAAAGTCCGATGCTGTTAAGGCACGAGTCACCAAAGGTTTTAATCCAGAAAATTGATGTCCAGTTAAATTCACTTTAAGTGCAGTTTGGTTATCATTACTAATATTGGAATAAAAATGCGCTTGCGCCTTACTACGCTCTTTAATTGCAATAATTTTTTGCACTTGCTCAGTACATGCTGTTGACCACTGAGCTGAATGAATTGCACATTCCAAGCTGTTACCGGTGTTAATAATTAAACCTTCTAACGAACTATTGTTTTTCAATAGATCTGCCGTTAGGTCTGCTAGATTAATCCCCTGCTGTAGCTCCAAACTGATTGGAAGCTGTGCATAGACTCGATTACCAATTCGTGTACGGGCTTGCCACACAGTGCGATTCAGTAAATCTTGTTGCATCGGCAGTTTTGAATTTGGGAAAAATAAGGCATCAATTTTACCGTCACCATCATGATCAACTGCGGCATTTAAAAGCAATGTATTGGTTTTTAACGCATTGACCTGGTCTAATAATCTCCCTAATTTCTGATCTGATTGCTCAGCCGTTGGTGCTTGTAATTCAGCCAAATTAAAATTCAGGAATGTTTTACGTTGTTTATAAGGCGCACGAGCTTCAACAATAAAGTCTTCCATATTTTGGTGGATAAACTCTGGCGTTGGGTTATCCATAATCAAGGCACGCTGATAGGTATGCACCGAATCTGCCTGACTGACCACATTACCTAAGCTAAACGACATGGGCAGTCCCGCTTTACGTGCATATCCCTCAATTTCTGGTGTAACTGCGCCGTATGGCCAGAAGATCGCCATACTATGAATACCCAGTTGACGATCAAGTTCTTGTTTAGATTTCTTCAAATCTTGCACAATACGCTGCTCGAACTCTGCATCAGTTTCATAGCGGTTTTGAGCTGGAAAATACTGACGCGTAATCGCAGCAGGTTCCATATTTTTTTGTGGGTTTGCCAAAATACCATGATGCAGATCATCCGAATGCGATACAAATTCGGCATATCCCGACTTTTGCATTTCCCGCATTTGATCCCAATTCATCAAATTACCCACGCCATAAGCTTCATAAGCATCTTTGGTATTACCATTAATCCAACTGGTTGGAATAGCAAAAACTGCAGGAAATTGATATTGCTTTAACAATGGAAAGACTTTGCTATAACTACTTAGCGCACCATCATCAAAGGTTAATAACAGCGCCTTTTCAGGTAACTTTTTCTTTTGTAAGCGAGCCTGCATGACATCTTCTAAACGAATGGGCTGCCAACCTTCTCGTTTAATCCACGCAAAATATTGCCCAAGATTTTGCGTACTAATCGCATAGACATCTCGGTCACCACGTTTGGCAACATCATCTCGAACATCATGAAAGGTCAGCGTTACAAATTGGTTATGTGCGGTACTTTCTTCAAGTTCAGGCATCGCCAAATTTGCAGTTTTTGGCACATTATTGTCAGCAAAAAGATATGTCGTACTGATGGGCAAAGTCACAGCTAGAACTAAGCTTTGCTTCAACATGCGGTGTATTAATGTATTTTTCATTAGAAGCGCCCCTCAAATCCAACAACTGCATAGCTACGATCTTCATCTTTTCCGTCATACGGATGTGAACCCCAACCTATGCCGTAGTTCAATTTCCACGTGCGCGAGAGCTGCCAATCATGTTGATAATACACATTATAAATTGGACGACTTGAGTAGCCTTTTTGTCCGAATGTACCGATAGTTGCTGCAAAGTGCTGGTTAAAATGACGTTCATAATCACGCCATGTCATCCAATCATGTTCCAATGTCACTTCAGCGCTATAGCTATGTTCAGGGTTAAAATAAGGCACATCAACCGAATCATTTTTTCCGTAATAACCACGCAGTGTTGCCGCAGAAATATGATGCGGGGATTGTTGGAATTGTTGTTTAAAGTATCCAGAGAGTTCTTGGCGTAGATTTCCATCATCAATATCGGTCAATTGAAAACTTGCGCCTGCCTTGCGTGATTCATTTTGCTGCCAGTTCAATGCAAAACGATAAGCCTGCCCTTCATGATCCTGTGCCAAAGATTGCAATGGAATATCCGCTTGGCTGTCATAACCCAGTGCATAGTTCCAATGATCATTTAACCAATGTGACCAATCCAATTGCACACCAAAACGGTCGCCATCGGTGCTTTGAGAGAATAATGCAGATGCAGCTTTACGATCCGAAGCCCACTCTAAACCCATGCCAATCCGCTGGTCTTTTAATTTGCCAGACTCATACTTCGACCAACGATTGCTATGGTCTGCAAAGAGTCGATAATTATCGTAAAACCATGGGCTATTGATACGCGTCCAGTTTTCCTGTTCACGTGAACCTTTCAGGCGATTTTGTACACGAGGATCATCAGACTCACTTTTCGCAAAGGTACTTTGATGTTGAATTGACGCACGATTCCGATCATCCAATTCTTTTTTACTTTGTTTTACGCCCGTATCATCACTGACATGGCTGACCATATATTGATTGAGTTCACGCCAAGCTTGAATTTGACTTAAAGCTTGGAAATTCTGCATGCGGTTAATTTGCGTTCCCTGTGAAATGGGCTCCAAGCTATTCTGCTGTGCCAAAGTGTGCTGGGATTGCTCTGGTTTTTCACGCCAACGTTGAATTAATGCCAAATTATTTTGATACCCGATATTGCCTGGAGCCTTTGCGGTTAAGTCATTAAAGTAACGTTCCGCTTTTTCATGCTCGTTGCGATAAGCATAGTTCAATCCCTTCAACGCAATAAATTCAGTACGATCATCGTGTGGCGCCTTATCCACCCCTTTCGCATTACTATAAACAAAGGTCGGCAACTGTTTGTCCATGGTGTCGATTAACTGATCGGCTTGTTTAAATTTTTCTTGTTCGATCAAGCTATAGTACAAACCAGCATAGACGTTATAGTCCGCATAATTTTTTTCAGCAAATAAACTCTGATATAAAGGCTCAGCTTTTTCAGGTTGACGTAATTTTAAATAACTGTCTGCCAAAGCATGTCGTACATAAGCAGGCATTTCTTTAGCTGTTTGACCTGTTTTATTTACTTGTGCCAGTGCCTGCTTTGAAGCATTACGTGCATTTAAGGCATAGATATATTCATAGTAAAATTTACGTTTACTGGCTTCATCTGTAGGAAGTTTGTCTTCATAAGCTCTCATTTCAGCCAGAACACGATCTAGTGGTTCAAATGCCGTTGCTCCACGCTTCATACCAAACGCATTTTTTGAAGCTTGAATGCCTTGTTGAATACGCTGCGAGAACTCATTCATCTTGAGCAAATGTTGCAACACTGGCTTAGAACTATTGAGTCCATTGGCCTGAATGTAGCTTTGTGCAGTGGCAAAATCGCTATTTTGCAATAGAGCCAATATATACTGTTCTTGGGTATCAGTATTTGGCTGTTTTTCTAGCGCATATTTCGCTGCATTGAGAGATTCAGCAGGCATATCCAATAATCGATAGGCATAGACCAATTGCGAAAGATAATCTGCACCAAGCGACTGTAAGTTGAGATTTGCCAGTTTTTGTTTTGCTTGATCTTTTTGACCTGATTCTGCCAGCAACACACCCTGCCAAATCAACCACTGTTCCGATTGATCCTGCTGATAAAATTTTTGTGCCCACTGTAAGGCTTGATCATATTGTTTAAGATCACGTAAAGCTTTGATGACACTGACTTTGCCATAATCTGGAAACGTATCTGGATTAATCTGCGCC
Organism: Acinetobacter amyesii; assembly: GCF_023499985.1. Taxonomy (NCBI): domain Bacteria; kingdom Pseudomonadati; phylum Pseudomonadota; class Gammaproteobacteria; order Moraxellales; family Moraxellaceae; genus Acinetobacter; species Acinetobacter amyesii. The sequence goes on from NZ_JAMCOU010000006.1 coordinate 142,032, forward strand.
AAGTAAGTCACATCTCTAGAGCTAAAGGTTGCATTTGCATAACGCAGGAGCGTGTAATCTGCAATGAGCTTCTGATTTTCAGGATGTTGCGCTAATAAAACTTGTAATTGGTTAAATCCCTGATCCAATTTACCGACACGGATATCCGCAACACTTTGTTCTCTTTGCTGATCAATATTATCAACTGCAAATACAACCGTAGGAAGGCTCGAAAAAATCGACAAGAAACATAGACGAGATAAATAAGATTTATAAATCATGATTATTCACGTTAGAAGAGTAATTATTCATCAAATTAAATTAATGTGATGTATTTCACATTATATCATATTTTGACCGATTAAATTTGGTTAATTATTCATACTAAAGTGTCAATAATGAATGAGAATATGCTGATTTTATAAATTTTCTTTACTATTCAACCACTATTATTAAATAAAAATAAAAAAACCCCTCATTTGAGGGGTTTTTATTAACAGAAACTTACCGTACTTAAGCAAGACCTTTAGACTTTAAAACTTCGTACATAGTCGAGCCTAATTCAGCAGGACTACGGGTATAGGCCATACCGGCTTTTTCAAAGGCAGCGAATTTCTCTTCTGCTGTGCCTTTACCACCCGAAATGATTGCGCCTGCATGTCCCATACGTTTACCTTTTGGTGCAGTCACACCCGCGATATAACCGACAACAGGCTTAGTTACATTCGACTGGATATATTCAGCCGCTTCTTCTTCTGCTGTACCACCAATCTCACCAATCATGATGATCGCTTCAGTTTGCGGGTCGTCTTGGAACAGCTTTAAGCAATCAATTTGGTTCATGCCCGGAATTGGATCTCCCCCAATACCGATACACGTCGACTGACCTAGACCCAGCTTCGTCGTTTGCGCTACAGCTTCATAGGTCAGAGTCCCTGAACGCGAGATAATGCCGATTTTACCCGGCTGATGAATATGCCCCGGCATAATACCGATCTTACATTCACCCGGAGTAATAATCCCTGGACAGTTCGGACCAATTAGACGTGCATTGTTACCATAGGTTTCTAGGTAACGTTTCGCTTTTAGCATATCAAGTGTCGGCACACCTTCCGTAATCACAACGATCAGCTCAACACCTGAATCAATAGATTCAATAATTGAATCTAGGACAAATGGTGCAGGTACATAAATCGAGGTTGCCGTTGCACCCGTTTCACGCACCGCTTCTTTCATGGTATTAAATACGGGTAGATTCAAATGTTGTGTGCCGCCTTTACCCGGAGTCACCCCACCGACCACTTTTGTGCCGTAAGCAATTGACTGTTCAGAATGGAATGTGCCGTTTTTACCGGTAAAACCTTGTACCAATACTTTGGTGTCTTTATTAACTAATACGCTCATGATCTCTACTCCCTTAGCCTTTTACCGCAGCAACAATTTTTTCTGCAGCATCAGCCAAGCCATTTGCAGAAATCAATTTCAAACCTGATTCATCAAGTAATTTTGCACCCAACTCTGCATTGTTCCCTTCTAAACGAACAACCACAGGTACAGCCACATTTACTTCTTGAACCGCTGCAATAATTGCTTCAGCAATCATGTCACAACGTACAATTCCGCCAAAAATATTAATTAATACACCCTGCACAGAACTATCCGCCAAAATGATTTTAAAGGCTTCAATTACGCGTTCTTTGGTCGCGCCACCGCCTACATCTAGGAAGTTTGCAGGTTGACCACCATAGAGTTTAATAATGTCCATGGTTGCCATCGCTAGGCCAGCACCATTGACCATACAGCCAATATTGCCTTCTAAAGCAACATAGTTCAGATCAAACTCAGAGGCTTTCAGCTCACGCTCATTTTCTTGCGTTTTATCGCGTAGTGCTGCGATTTCAGGTAGACGGTATAAGGCATTCGAGTCGATACCAATTTTTGCATCCACACATAAAATCTCGCCATTTTCACGTACGGATAACGGGTTAATTTCAAATAAAGCAAAATCATTTTCAATGAATGCTTGATAAGCCGCAGACATGATTTTGACAAATTGATTCACTTGACCATCTTTTAGGTTTAAAGCAAACGCCACTTCACGTGCTTGGAATGGTAACAATCCAACTAGAGGATCTACTTCAACTTTAATAATTTTTTCAGGCGTTTCTTCTGCAACTTTCTCAATTTCAACACCGCCTTCAGTCGATGCCATAAAGGTCACACGACGGCTAGAACGGTCAACTACAGCACCTAGGTACAATTCACGCTCTACTGGATAAACATCTTCAGATACCAAAATACCACTGACGGGTTGACCTAATGCATCTGTTTGATAAGTAACTAAGCGTGAGCCGACCATTTGGTTCACATAATCAGTGGCTTCTTGTGCAGATTTTACGACTTTAACGCCGCCTGCTTTACCACGACCACCTGCATGCACTTGGGCTTTGAGTACCGCAAACTTACCACCCAGTTGCTCAAAAGCTTTGACTGCTTCTTCTGCGGTAGTTACAAATACGCCTTCTTGGACTGGCATACCATATTTTTTTAATAACGCTTTAGCTTGATATTCGTGTAGATTCATTGAACAACCTTTTACTCTTTTTTCGCTTTGTTATGACCCATTAAAGCCCAGACATCCGTCAAAGCAGCTTTAACCTTTTTAAATCTTAAAATATTTCTTATCTTTATTTTTAGATGATTATTCAAATTAAAACAACCATCTGAAACAAAAAAGAGCGGCCTAAGCCGCTCTTTTTACATCTTATTTACGTTTACGCTGAATCGCGTGAATTGCACGCCCATCGACTGCAAGTGCAGCTTCGTGAACGACTTCAGAGAATGTCGGGTGACCGAAAGTCATTAACTGTAGGTCTTCAACACTTGATACGAACTCAAGTGCGATCATGCCTTGGTGTACGATGTCAGACGCAGCAGGTCCAATCACGTGCATACCGAGTAGACGATCTGTCTTCGCATCAGCAACAAACTTAACAAAGCCTGCGTTTTCACCAGCAGCCATTGCACGACCATTTGCAGCGAAACCAAATTGACCTGTTTTCACTTCGTGGCCTTTTTCTTTCGCTTGCTCTTCTGTTAAACCAACCCACGCCGCTTCTGGGTGTGTGTAAATTACAGAGATGATAGTGTCATAGTTCACTTGAGCTGCATGACCGTGGATACGCTCAACAGCCATTACGCCTTCTTCCATTGCTTTATGTGCAAGCATTGGACCACGTACCAAGTCACCAATTGCGTATACACCTTCAACTGAAGTTGCACACCAATCGTTTACTTCAACTAGACCGCGCTCAGTGAGTTTAATGCCTGAATCTTCAGCCAATAAACCTTCTGCATATGCTTTACGGCCCACACAAACGATCAATTTATCGAAAGTTTGAGTTTTGTCTTCGCCGCCTTGAGTGTACTTAACAGTAACTTCACGGCCATTGACTTCTGTACCAGCAACTTTAGCGCCAACACGGATATCAAGACCTTGTTTAGTCAATACTTTTTGGTAATCTTTTGCCAAAGCTTTATCAGCCATTGGTAAGAATGCATCCATTGCTTCAAATACAACAACTTCAGCACCTAGACGACGCCATACTGAACCAAGTTCAAGACCAATGACACCCGCGCCGATTACGCCAAGACGTTTAGGCACTTCTGGGAACTCAAGCGCGCCAGTAGAGTCAACAATAATGTCTTGATCTACAGGAGCAACTGGAATATTGACTGGCACAGAACCCGATGCAAGGATTACATATTTAGGTTCTAAAATTTGAGTTTCACCTTCGTGAGATACAAACTCAACTTTCTTACCTGCAAGTAATTTACCTGTACCTTTTAACCATTCGATACCATTGCCTTTAAGTAGGCCATCAATACCCATCGTCAATTGGTTAACAATTTTGTCTTTACGATCAAGTAATTTTGCAAGATCAAATTTCACCTCACCAGTCGTAATACCGTGGTCATCTAAGTGATGAACAGTATCTTCATAGCGGTGAGATGAATCAAGTAATGCTTTAGATGGGATACAACCCACGTTTAAGCAAGTACCACCTAAAGATGGTTTACCTTTATGAATACGTTTTTCAATACAAGCTACTTTAAAGCCTAATTGAGCAGCGCGGATAGCAGCTTCATAACCACCAGGACCGCCACCAATAACAACTAAATCAAATTGAGACATGTGTATCTCCAAAAATGGGCTTAGAGGATCGCTCTAAGCCCATTGCATTATTCTGAAGTATTAAAGATCAAGGATTAGCTTAGCTGGTTCTTCTAACAATTCTTTGATTGTTACAAGGAAGCCTACTGCTTCTTTACCATCGATTAGACGGTGGTCATAAGAAAGCGCTAAGTACATCATTGGCAAGATTTCAACTTGACCATTTACAGCCATAGGACGTTCTTGGATTTTATGCATACCCAAAATCGCAGTTTGTGGCGTATTTAAGATAGGTGTAGAAAGCAAAGACCCGAAAGTACCACCATTAGTAATAGTGAATGTACCGCCAGTCATATCTTCAATACCCAATTTACCATCACGCGCTTTACCAGCGTATGCACGGATACCATTTTCAACTTCAGCATAGTTCATGCGGTCAGTATCACGAAGAACTGGAACTACTAGACCACGGTCGCTTGATACAGCAACACCGATGTCGTAGAAACCGTGGTAAACGATGTCATTGCCATCAATCGAAGCGTTTACAGCTGGGTAGCGTTTAAGTGCTTCAGTTGCCGCTTTAACGAAGAATGACATGAAGCCAAGACGTGCACCATGACGCTTTTCAAAAGCATCTTTGTATTGCGCACGCATTTCCATGATTGGTTTCATGTTTACTTCGTTGAACGTAGTCAACATTGCAGTTTCTTGAGTTGCAGCAAGTAGACGTTCAGCAACACGCTTACGAAGACGAGTCATAGGAACACGTTTTTCGATACGTTCACCAACAGCAACGCTTAATGGCGCAGCAGCAGGAGCAGCTGGTTTAGCTTGATGGTTTGCAACATCTTCTTTAGTGATGCGACCGCCACGGCCAGTGCCAGCAACGTCAGCAGCAGCAATGCCAGACTCAGTCAATGCTTTACGCACTGCAGGAGCTTGATCAGCAACAGGTTGAGCACGTTCAACAACAGGAGCAGCGCCCGCTTGAGTTTGCGCAGAAGCTTGTTCTACTTTCTCTTCTGATTGAACAGCTTGAGTTTGAGCAGCGCCAGAAGCAGCACCTTCTTCAAAAGTCGCAATCACCTCAGCAGAAAGAACTGTATCGCCTTCGTTTTTAACGATTGCAGAAATCGTACCGTCAGCAGGAGCTACAACTTCTAAAACAACTTTATCTGTTTCAATATCACAAATCACTTCGTCACGTGATACTGCTTCACCTGGTTGTTTGTGCCAAGTTGCAACTGTACCGTCAGCAACTGACTCTGGGAATACCGGTGCTTTAATTTCGGTTGCCATTATTAAGAATCTCCTGTTATTCAGCTACGATAGCTAAAGCATCATTTACGAGCTGAGCTTGTTGTTTTGCGTGCAAATATGGTGAACCACAAGCCGGTGCAGCAGAAGCTTCACGACCTGCATAACTAATACGAACTTGTTTGCCCGCTTTCATCACGTCGTCATAAAGACGCGGAGCGATGAATAACCATGCACCTTGGTTCTTCGGTTCTTCTTGAGCCCAAACCAATTCTTTAATGTTTGGATATTGTGCCAGAACTTCAGCAAGACGTGCTTCTGGATACGGATACAATTGTTCAATACGAACGATTGCTGTGTTGTTCAATTCTTTTTCACGACGTTTTTCAAGTAAGTCGTAGTAAACCTTACCACCACAAAGCACTAGACGAGTTACGTCTGACTTGTTGATATTGTCAATTTCATCGATCACAGTTTGGAATGAACCATTTGCAAGTTCTTCTAAAGTAGACGTTGCAAGTTTGTGACGAAGAAGAGACTTCGGTGAAGTCACGATCATTGGTTTACGGATTGGACGAAGTGCTTGACGACGCATCGCATGGTAAATCTGCGCTGGTGTAGTCGGTGTGATCACTTGCATGTTTTCTTCAGCACATAGCTGTAAGAAACGCTCTAAACGAGCTGATGAATGCTCAGGACCTTGACCTTCAAAGCCGTGTGGAAGAAGCATAGTCAGACCGCATACACGTTCCCACTTAGTTTCGCCAGACGCGATGAACTGATCGATTACAACCTGTGCACAGTTTGCGAAGTCACCAAATTGCGCTTCCCAAATGACAAGGCTCTTCGGAAGAGTCGTTGCATAACCGTATTCGAATGCAAGAACCGCCATTTCTGACAATAATGAGTCATAAATAGCTGTACGTGGTTGGTTTTCTTTCAAGTTACATAATGGAATGTAAGTTGAACCATCTACTTGGTTATGAAGTTTTGCATGACGGTGTGAGAATGTACCACGACCAACGTCTTCACCTGTTAAACGAACAAGGAAACCTTCATCTAGAAGAGACGCGTAAGCTAATGTTTCAGCAGCACCCCAGTTCAATGGCATTTCACCAGTCTGCATTTTCAGACGGTCATCAATCACTTTAGCAACCTGACGTTGCATCACGAAGCCTTCTGGAAGCTCGCGCATTTTCGCACCAAGCTCTTTTAGACGTTCGATTGGGAAAGTGGTATCCCATTTGTCTGTGTATTCGTGGCCTAGGTAAGGTTTCCAGTCCACAAACATTTTTGTATTTGGCTCAAGTACCAACGCATTTGCAACGTGTTTACCTGCTTCAAGGTCAGAACGATACTGTTCAACCATTGCATCAGCAGAAGCGCGATCAATAACACCTTCTTGTACAAGCTTGTCAGCATAAAGCGTACGTGTAGTCGCTTTTTTATTGATGATTTGATACATCATTGGCTGAGTTGCAGCTGGCTCGTCGGCTTCGTTATGACCACGACGACGGTAGCAGAACATATCGATGACTACGTCTTTACGGAATGTATGACGGAAATCGTGTGCCAATTGAGAAACAAATAATACAGATTCAGGATCATCACCGTTCACATGGAAGATCGGTGCTTGGATCATTTTCGCGATGTCAGTACAGTATTCTGTAGAACGCGCATCACGTGGATCAGACGTTGTGAAACCAACTTGGTTGTTTACAACGATATGAACTGTACCACCCACGGTATAACCGCGAGTTTGTGACATTTGGAAGGTTTCTTGGTTTACACCTTGACCTGCAAATGCAGCATCACCGTGAACGATGATTGGTAATACATCATCACCACCGATATCTTTACGACGTACTTGACGTGCGCGTACAGAACCTTCTACTACAGGTCCAACGATTTCTAAGTGTGATGGGTTAAACGCTAATGCCAAATGAACTTCGCCACCCGGAGTCATGACGTTTGAAGAGAAACCTTGGTGGTATTTAACGTCACCAGAGCCTTTTTTATGCAGAGATTTACCTTCAAACTCACCAAATAGATCAGCTGGGTTTTTACCCATGATGTTTACAAGAAGGTTTAAACGGCCACGGTGAGGCATACCGATAACCACTTCTTTACAGCCTACTGAACCTGCGCGTTGAATAAGTTCATTCACCATAGGAATGAAAGATTCACCACCTTCAACACCGAAACGTTTCGCACCAACGAATTTGTTACCAAGATATTTTTCTAGGCCTTCAGCTGCAGTTAGACGTTCAAGGATGTGTTTTTTCTGGTCTGCAGTGTAGCCAAATTGACCACGAGTACCTTCAAGGCGTTGTTGAATCCAACGTTTTTCTTTTGTATCAACAATGTGCATGTATTCAACACCAATCGAAGCAGTATAAGTTGCTTCCATTGCTTGAACCATTTCACCAAGTGTTGCTTCAGACTTACCGATTGCAAGGTTACCTGTATTAAATACAGTATCTAAGTCAGACTGCGTTAGACCGTGCGCAGCAAGATCTAGATCAGGCACGATTTCACGTTTTGCAAGACCAAGTGGATCTAATTTTGCGTTTTGATGACCACGGTTACGGTATGCAGCGATCAACTGTAATACACCGATTTGACGGCGTTCATGCTCAGAACTTACTGCACTTTGCACTACAGGCTGAACACGGCTTGAATTACGGCCTAATAATAGGAATTGCTCACGTACATTGCTGTGTGGTTGATCACCTTTCGGGAATTTATCGAAGTATTCACGCCAATCAGCCTCTACTGAGTCTGGAGCCGTTAGATACTGCTCATAAAGTTCTTCAATATACGCTGCACTGTCAGCGCTAAGTTCAGTGTCAAGACGCAGTGCGTCAGCAACTTCTTGCATTTGTGGACCCATTTCCTATTGCAAAACATTTCAGGATGCTTTTTAAGCGAACCCATGATTAGTAATGTCAAATTGGTAATATGACATTAGTCCCCATTAGGCTTAAGCCTTGAGGCGTTATCACTACATTAGGATTACCCAATGTGATTAATGAACAATAACGCCCTCAGCGGCATCATTACTCATTGAGAAATACCCGACATAAATCGGGCAATTTTTGCAAATCATCTTAGAAAAAATAATTTTTTCGCAATTATCTTTTCTAAAACGACTTTATTAACATTTATATACCTTCTACAGCGCTTAAATTGTAGAAAAAATGTACCTAATTCAAAGTCATTTTTTACATATAGTGATACTCTAAATGCTAACACGTTCGAGCATTTTCAATTGATTTTTTTGACACATACCTCTCATAAATTAGCGAAATACACTGTTCGTATTTTCATCTATGATATGGTGCTACATATAAAATGATCTTTCAATTAAGACAAAAGTCTACGTACGATTTTTACCTCATCTCATATACAAAAACAAAAGAGAGCTGACATTCCTATCCTCTCTCTTTTTACTACGTTACATAATAACATCTTCTAATCCTTTTGACAGACTTGAACGAGCGTTTCATCAATAAATAACCATTTATCTATCACTTTATACTTTTAATTCACTACGTTTCTATGAAATCCATTTATAGCACTCTGCAATGACAGCGAATAACTTTCACCATCATCACTTTTATATATGACAAAAAAAGCGCACCTAATGGTGCGCTTCTTTTTACTGCTAAATCTATTAACCAAGATCTAAAAGCATATTACGGATGTGACCGATTGCTTTAGTTGGGTTAAGACCCTTAGGACATACAGATACACAGTTCATGATACCTTTACAACGAAACAATGAGAATGGGTCGTCAAGACGAGCCAAACGCTCTTGAGTTGCTGTATCACGAGAGTCAATGATGAAGCGATATGCGTTCAACAATGCTGAAGGACCCAAGAACTTGTCTGGGTTCCACCAGAATGATGGACATGAAGTTGAACAACATGCACAAAGAATACATTCGTACAAACCATCTAAATGTTCACGCTCTTCAGGAGACTGCAAACGCTCTTTAGGAGGCGCAGGCTGATTGTTGATTAGGAACGGATGGATTTTATTGTACTGATCGTAGAACTGATTCATATCTACAACCAAATCTTTAATTACTGGAAGACCTGGAAGTGGACGAATTGTGATCACTTCTGGTAAGTCGTTTAGGTTCCAAAGACACGCCAAACCATTTTTACCATTAATGTTTACACCATCAGAACCACAAATACCTTCACGACATGAACGACGGAATGTTAATGATTCGTCTTGAACTTTTAATGCTAGAAGTGCATCAAGCAACATACGATGCTTATCAGTCAACTCTAGTTTAAAAGTTTGCATGTACGGAGCTGCATCCTTATCAGGATCGTAGCGGTAGATATTAAATGTACGAGTACCTCTACTCATCTTACTTCTCCCAATTAGAATGTACGTGGTTTAGGCGGAATAGCATCTACAGATAAAGGCTTGTAACGTACTGGTTTGTACTCAAGACGGTTATCTACAGAGAACCATAAAGTGTGTTTCATCCACTCATCATCACGACGACCGTATGGGTAGTCAGCATGATCAGGTGGTAATTCAAAATCTACCACTGTATGCGCACCACGACATTCTTTACGTGCAGCCGCAGAAATCAGTGTCGCTTTCGCAACTTCATACAGGTTTTCAACTTCTAGAGCCTCAACACGCGCTGTGTTAAATACTTTAGATTTGTCTTTCAAGTGAATGTTACGTACACGTGGTTCGAGCGCAAGAATCTGTTTCACACCCTCTTCAAGAAGTGCAGATGTACGGAATACACCAGCGTGATCTTGAACGATGTCACGGATTGCATCTGCAACTTCTTGAGCATTTTCACCAGAAGTTGATTCATCAAGATGACGAACACGATTCAAAGTTTTTTCAAGAACAGTTGTAGGAAGCGGTGCATATTCATCACCGTGGTGTTTAGTTACATAGTCAACAATATGTTCACCAGCAGCTTTACCAAATACAACCAAGTCAAGCAATGAGTTTGTACCTAGACGGTTAGCACCGTGTACAGATACACATGAACATTCACCAATTGCATAGAAACCTTTCACTGGTTTAGTGAAATCACGGTCACCCGCATTGTGTGAGTACACACCAGTTTCTTTATTGTAGTTCGCAACCAAAGCTTCAGTTTCACGAGATACAGGAACAACCACTTGACCATGAATATTTGTAGGAATACCACCCATTTGGTAATGGATTGTAGGTACTACAGGAATTGGCTCTTTAGTGATGTCAACGTTCGCGAATTTCTTACCAATCTCAAATACAGATGGAAGACGTTTCATGATTGTTTCAGCACCAAGATGCGTCATATCAAGCAAGATGTAGTCTTTCTTAGGACCACAGCCACGACCTTCTTTAATTTCTTGGTCCATAGAACGTGATACAAAGTCACGAGGTGCCAAGTCTTTCAGTGTCGGAGCATAACGCTCCATGAAAGGCTCACCAGCATCGTTACGAAGGATCGCACCTTCACCACGACAACCTTCTGTCAACAATACGCCTGCGCCCGCAACACCTGTTGGGTGGAATTGCCAGAATTCCATATCTTGTAATGGAATACCTGCACGAGCTGCCATACCAAGACCGTCACCAGTATTGATATAAGCGTTAGTAGATGCACGGTAAACACGACCAGCACCACCAGTAGCGAACAATGTTGCTTTACCTTGGAATACTGCAATTTTACCTGTTTCTTGGTCAATTGCTGTCACACCAAGCACATCACCCTCTTCATTACGGATCAAATCAAGTGCGATCCATTCAACGAAGAATTGAGTACCCATTTTCACGTTGCTTTGATAAAGCGTATGAAGAAGAGCATGACCTGTACGGTCGGCAGCAGCACATGCACGTGGAACTGGTTTTTCACCATAGTTCGCAGCATGACCACCAAACGGACGTTGGTAAATTGTACCGTCAGCATTACGGTCGAATGGCATACCTAGGTGTTCAAGCTCATATACAACTTGAGGCGCTTCACGAGTCATAAACTCAATTGCGTCTTGGTCACCTAACCAGTCAGAACCTTTAACTGTATCGTAGAAGTGGTAGTGCCAGTTATCTTCTTGCATGTTACCAAGAGATGCACCAATACCACCCTGCGCTGCAACAGTGTGTGAACGAGTTGGGAATACTTTAGTCAGTACAGCAACTTTCAAACCAGCTTGAGCAAGTTGGTAAGAAGCACGCATACCTGAACCACCACCACCAACGATGACTGCATCGAAAGTTAGGTGTGGAATATTTGTGTAATCTTCTTTAGGGGTTATAGCGCCCATGATATTTTCCTATCAATTTGCCCAAAAAATCTGGATCGCCCAGATCGCGTATGCAAATACTGCAACAATCACTGCAGAAGTCAGCACTAAACGCAGACCGTTTGCTGAAGGACCCATTTGACGAGTAGTCACATAGTCAGTGAATACTTGCCACATACCAATCCAAGCATGCGCAACAAGAGATAAGACAGACAATAAAGATAAAATCTTCATTGGTGTTGTCATCATAAAGCCATACCATTGCTCAAAAGTGAATCCGCTATTGCAAAGGATCCAGCCCAGTACAACAATAGTATAAACAGCCAATACAACGGCACTTACACGCTGGATAAACCAATCGCGAGAACCTGATCCTGTTAAACCTGTAGCACTTTTCATTAGAGAACAATCCATACAAATGCTGCAACAATACCGATTGCAGACAAGATCAATGAAATAGTAGCTGCGATACGACCACTTTGAAGTTCTTCAGCAACGCCAAGATCTGCAAATAGATGCTTGATACCACCAATAAGGTGATAAATTAAGCCGGCTACAAATACCCATACGACAAAACGCACAATAAAGCTATCAAACACAGCTTGAACTTGCGCAAAACCTTCAGGTGAAGATAAAGATTTGTCTAAAATCCAAAGAAGGACCGGTACGAGTAAAAATACGATAACACCTGATAGACGGTGTAAAATTGATGCAATAGCCACAGGGGATTTTAAGTTTACGTCTAAAACTTGACCCATGGACAAATTGACAGGTCTGTTGCTTTTCACAGCGGGCATCCTGTAAGTAAAAACTCCATCCGGAGTTTGTTGGAATTAATTCGTAGGAAAGCTAGCATAGTCAGACATTACAATATAATAAACTCTGCAGCTGTCTGATCTTATAAACGACAGGGAATTATAAAACGTGAACTTTCAAAACACAAACGAAGACAATTAGGAATTTTGCAAAATATCCTTAAATAAGAATCATTAACAATAACTTTTCTAAAAACAAATACCTTATTTATCTAAGAAAATCATACTATGTTGTTGGTTTTAATCAGTTAAATGTAAATCTCACTTATTGTTTTTGTGTGTATATGGCGATTTAAACTTTTAGACTAAAGATGAACAAATCTAAATCTTTCTTTTCCCACTACATTTTAAAATCTTCCAACACATTCGCCAAGCCATAATCATAAAAATAAATGTGCATCATTTTCTCAAATAATAAAACTCAAAGATCATGAAACGAAATAAGTACTTAGTCTGTGCATAAAAATCTTAGCAACAGCAAATCTGTTTAATAAAACGCCATTTTTTACCTTTCCAATGACAAAAATGCTCATTTATTGATCCTTTAAAGGCGTTTAATTAACTATTTTTTAACCAAACGAACTTTTTTTTAAGTACGATTAAGTCGTTTTAATTATGAATAAGAAAAAAGCAATTTAGAGCCACAAATGTGTGTAAGTTACGAAAATTATAATAATTTAATGAAATAGCGGTCTTGTAATTCATATTTGTTTCAGAGTTTTTAAGAATTAAAAATTGCTTACAATTAAGGCAATAGGCTTTTTTTAATCTGCACCTCCCCTGCAAATTGACTTATTATACTGCGTCGGCACTGTGATTTTACTCATTTTTTAAGCGGATGAATTGTGCTTCATTTCAAGGAATGATCCTCAATTTATATCCATAAGTATAATTGACAAAATTTCAGTTCCCTCTAATCTTAGAGCAAATTTTTGATCTGTCTGATTCTCGCATTAAAAGATTAGTACTGAGTCAGATAAAACATTCACCAGGACAGGAGATCTATTGAATGTCTGAAGCAACTGGCAAAAAAGCCGTTTTACAGCTTGATGGCAAAGAAATTGACTTACCAATTTACAGTGGCACTCTAGGCCCAGATGTAATTGACGTTAAAGATGTGTTGGCCGCAGGTCACTTTACTTTTGATCCTGGTTTTGTCTCAACGGCTGCTTGTGAATCTAAAATCACTTTCATTGACGGCGGTAAAGGTGTTCTTCTACACCGTGGCTACCCAATCGACCAGCTTGCTACTAAAGCAGACTACTTAGAAACTTGCTACCTTCTTTTGAACGGCGAGCTTCCTACTGCTGAACAAAAACAAGAATTCGATGCTAAAGTTCGTAACCACACTATGGTTCACGATCAAGTTGGCCGTTTCTTCAATGGTTTCCGTCGTGACGCTCACCCTATGGCGATCATGTGTGGTGTTGTTGGTGCGCTTTCTGCGTTCTATCACAACGGTTTCGATGTTGAAAACATTGACCACCGCGAAATCACTGCTATTCGCTTAATCGCTAAAGTTCCTACTTTAGCTGCTTGGACTTACAAATACACAGTAGGCCAACCATTCGTTTACCCACGTAACGACTTAAGCTACGCAGAAAACTTCTTGTACATGATGTTTGCTACTCCTGCAGACCGTGATTACAAAGTTGACCCTATTCTTGCTAAAGCAATGGACCGTATCTTCACGCTTCATGCTGACCACGAACAAAACGCGTCTACTTCTACAGTACGTCTTGCTGGTTCTACTGGCGCTAACCCATACGCATGTATCGCTGCGGGTATCGCGGCTCTATGGGGACCTGCTCACGGCGGCGCGAACGAAGCTGTTCTTAAGATGCTTGACGAAATCGGCACTGTAGAAAACGTTGCTCCGTTCATGGAAAAAGTGAAAACTAAAGAAGTTAAACTTATGGGCTTCGGTCACCGAGTTTACAAAAACTTCGATCCACGTGCGAAAGTAATGAAAGAAACTTGTGACGAAGTGTTAACTGCACTTGGTATCAACGATCCACAACTTGCTTTGGCTATGGAACTTGAACGTATTGCGCTTTCTGACGAATACTTCATCAAACGTAACCTATACCCTAACGTAGACTTCTACTCAGGTATCATCCTTAAAGCGATTGGTATCCCAACAGAAATGTTTACCGTAATCTTCGCTCTTGCACGTACTGTTGGTTGGATCAGCCACTGGTTAGAAATGCACAGCGCACCTTACAAGATCGGTCGTCCTCGTCAGCTTTACACTGGCGAAACTCAACGCGATATCCAAGGTCGTTAATTCGAAAGAATTGTGCGAATCTAAAAACCGTCCCTTTGGGGCGGTTTTTTTTATGCAGCTAGATTTATTTTGCGCTATTGAACAGCCCCATCTGACTGAATTTTCCAACTCAATCATTAGATAAAACGATGCATCACAAGCTATAAAGTATGGTGTATATTGCTGAATGTATTTTAAATCGCCATTTTCTAGAAAATCTCACACTGTTTCATCAGATAGCGTCATAAAAAAAGCCTAATTCCACGTAGAAATTAGGCTGTAAACAAAAGGTTTAAATATTGATGATCCTTTATTTTGGCTTATTGAGTTAAATAACTTTTATTAAGCAACCGTCTCTAAGCAACCGTCTCATAGTCTGTAAAGTCCACCTGTTTAAGACGCTGCTTTAACTGTTTCAGTGACCACGGCCAAGCTGCAAAATTGCGTCCATTGGCATCTAAGTAATAGCTCTTACAGCCGCCACTATTAAAGACTGTGGTCTGTAGATGTGTCTGCACTTTTGCATTGTGATACGCCAATACATTTGGCTTAATTTCAAGCCGCTGTATCTTCTCTTGTTTCATTTTTACCAAGGCATCGACGATATACCCAACCTGTGCTTCTGCAATCCCAATAAATGAGTCATAAACCAAAATATTTGGCCCAAGCACCAAGAAGGCATTAGGTACTTGCGCGATACTGGTACCCAAAAACGCTTCAGGAGAACTGTTTTTCCAAAGTTCTGATAATAACTCCCCTTTGGCATTTTTTACACGCTGCCCAATCGGCGGATGAGAAACTTCAAAACCTGTGCCCCAAATAATGACATCGACTTCATGACGTTCACCATTCGCAGCAATAACAGTATTACCTTCTATTTCAACTAAACCATGTGGTACAAGTTCGACATTGGCTTGCTGCAAAGCAGGATAATAGTTATTGGCAAATAAGAGACGCTTACAACCAATAGAAAAGTTTGGTGTAACTTTTTCACGTAATTCAGCATCTTGAATTTGTGTTTTTAACAACTGACGACCCAAATAATTCACAGGCTCTAAAAGCGAAGGATTACGTAGTCCTAAATTAATACCATTTAATATACCGGCCACACTTTTGCGCCAAGTTTCTTGTACTGTTGGAAAGCGGGTAATGATGCCTTTCGCACGGTCATTCAGTGGCAAATCTGCTTTTGGCAATACCCATGGTGCGGTACGTTGAAACACCACCACATTTTTGGCAATAGGTTGAATCTGAGGAATAAACTGAATCGCAGATGCCCCCGTACCAATCACCGCAATACGTTTATCTTTTAAGTCATAGGCATGGTTCCATCGCGCAGAATGGAACATTTCACCTTCAAAGCTTTCAATACCTTTAATTTTTGGAATTTGAGGTTCAGTAATCGGCCCAGTGGAAAAAATTACCGTTCTCGCCGCATACTTACCTTTGCTCGTCTCCAATTGCCATTGCTTTAATTCCTCATTCCATTCCGCTGCAATCAATTCACAGTTGAACTGAATGTTACGATAAAGCCCATGCTGCTCTGCCACATCCTCTAAGTAGTTCAGAATCTCAGGTTGCTTGGCAAATAAATGACTCCATTTATGACTCGGAGCAAATGAAAAAGAATACAACGCCGAAGGAACATCACATCCACAACCTGGATAGGTGTTGTCGCGCCATGTTCCTCCCACGCGATTGGCTTTTTCTAAAACCACATAATCGGTATAACCCCGTTCATTCATTTGATGAGCAGCAGCTAAACCTGATATCCCCGCACCAATCACAATGGTATCGTAGACACGCACTTGATTTTCTACGCTTGGTTTTTCTAGGCTAGGCTCTGACTCTGATTGATCTCGTACTGCTTTTTTTGCTTTGGCAGAAGACGTTACAGGACGACGTGCATTAGTTTGCGTTGTTGCCTTTTTAGTTTGAGTTTTCTCTTGATCTAATGCTTTTACATCTTCGTCATGTAGTTGTGTCGGCATGTTCATGCTTTTGCTCCCGACTTTTTAATATAGTTGTTAAATAAGGGATAACCCACCCCCAATAAGCGGGTATAGGTTTGCGGGGATAGACGCTTTAACCACCAAAATAATTTGGCATCAGGTTGCGGAATGGTATACAACTTCCCTGCATCTAAATTATTCAATGTCAAATTGACGACATCGTGGCTCGTCGTAAATGCATGATTCATCAGCAGTTGATCAGCTAAGCCTGAATATCGATTGGGTAAGCGTCCATTCTTCATGATATTGGTCGGCACCAAGGTTGGGCACAGTACATTCACACGGATATTTGCCGATCGGAGCTCTGCCGATAAAGTTTCAGACAATGCCAACACACTCGACTTCGTCACGTTATATGCTGTCATTTCGGGTGCTGCGGTATATGCCGCAGCAGAAGCAACATTAATAATCGCGCCCCCCTGCTTATTTTGTTTCAACTTGGGTACAAAATAATGGCAGCCATGCACCACACCCCACAAATTGACATGCATACACCACTGCCAGTCGTCTAAACTCAGCTCATCAAATTTACCACCCAACCCGACACCTGCATTGTTGATCACCAAGGTCACAGCATGTCCCATCAACTGCTCGGCTAGCTCTGACAGCGATTTAACTTCTTCAGCTTTACCTACATCACACTGCACTGCATAAGCATTTGATGAGGTCATGGATTGAATTTGATCAACCGTTTCTTGCGCTGCTTCTAGATGAATATCGGCACAGACCACTGTTCCACCACGACGTGCCAACTCCAAAGCAAAGCTTCTTCCTATACCACTGCCTGCACCAGTAACCACCGCGTAGGCGTTTTCACTTGGCTTATTCTTTTTTCCAAATAGACCCATGGTTGTGTCCTTTTATCGTTTTAATGCTGGGGTAAATTCTTTGACAAAATAAGGTGTCAACACACCATCAACGGGGTTCAGCAAACGCTTTTTGTAATATTCAAGAAATGCAGAAGTGTCATGATCATTTGGGTGAAAACTTGGTCGTAAATAATCAAAAATATGCCCGAGGCTGCTGCCATAAACACCATCTTTTAACCCAAAAATCAGTTGGAAACTGCGCGGAACATCTTTCCAATAACTTAGGCTAATCAAGTTCGACGGTTTTCTGTAAAACGGCACAATCGAAGCGCCTATCGAAATCAAACCCAAAATGGTAATTAATGCAGGGAAAAAGCCAGCAATACGTAAAGCATAATTACCTGATAATTCTTGATAAACATCATAGGCAATGTCTTTGTGTTCAGACTCTTCCAACATATGCCACATCCAAATAGCGCGCTGCTTTTCATCTATTGAATTAAAAAAGATTTCTTCATGATTCATCATGTATTCCGCAAGCACTGCGGTGAAATGCTCAATTGCTGCCATTAAGGATAACTTCATTGGCTGTGGCATACGTTCAAAACCATAGGCAAAGACGTAGTGTTCTAATTTTCTAAAAAATTGCACAGGCAGATTTCTTGCGCGATACGCTTCATTCATTTCTTCATGCATACGTGAATGAATAGCCTCTTGCCCAATCAACGACGTGACACGTTGTCTTAATACAGGATCTTGAATAAAGTCGCGATGATATCGAGCAGTATCAATCACCAAATCTTCGCCACGGGTTAAGAAAATAGATAAAGATGCAAAATAGGCACTGGCCAATTCTGCATTCATATAAAATTTTGGATCAATTTTTTCTGGTTCAAAATCAAATTTCATATGACGAATAGGAACAACGGCAGACTGTTTTGTTGGGTCAAAGACAGGGCCTGCAAATACGCGTGCTAACGTTTTTTTTATCGGTTGAAAAGCGCTCATGATTTTGCTCTCAATTTGGGTGTTTACCGTTCATTGACTTCATGTCGATTGAAGTAAAAACACATAGATTGAGGATCAAATTAAGTGAGATAGATCACTAGGCCATTAGCAAAACCGACCTCTCGATTTGCAAAAATGCTCAAATATTTTCTTTGTCAGACAATCTTTAAAACATCGGTGTTGTATGGCTCAAAAGCTTGTCATTAAAGGTCATGGCGTATTTTGAGTGAGTGATGATTATTAGATTTTTTGCACTTCACCGGTCGCAGATTGATAGACCCATTGATGATCAAACAGGCTGTCGTCTAAATGATCCAGTTTAAAATTACCGATAGCCACAGCATAGAATCCATTGCCCTGCTGCTTAAAATGTGTGATCTCTTGCATGAGTTCTTCAGTCAGTTGACCCATTATAAAGTCGGAAATCACCACCACATCGGCATGTACAAAATTCGGTTGTTTCAGCATGTCCACGGCATGATTCATCGCAGGGATAATATCGGTTCCCCCATGAAATGACTGCCCTAAAAAGTGAATGACATCATCCAAAGCGCTGTTACGCTGTAAATTCAGCGCGGTTAAATTGGTCGAGAAATTTACCAAATACATCGCTCGCTTTTCTTTTAACGCTCGAATAGATAAATACAAACAAATCGCTTTGGAAATCAGTTCAGGTTGCCCATTCATTGAGCCACTGGTATCTAAGCAGACAATCATCGGGCCTTTTTGTCCGACTCGACGCTGTGTATGGCGTGGGTCTTCGATCACCCGTCCCTGTTGCTGACCTTGTCGATTAAAACTCATCAGATTAGATTCTAAATATTTCAAATCAAATAAAACTTGCAAGTCTGGATCGGCTAACAGCGCCAACTCGCTAGGTAAAGCCATAATGAGTTCTTGTGCCAATTTAATTCCAGTAATTTCCTCTTGCGCCATCGGGGTGTGAATAAGCTGCTGTGGCTCTTGTTCTAACTGAGCAGAAATCCGCTTACGTGGCATATTCGGCTGTGCGCTTCCGATCATTTGACATAGACGTTTAAGCGCCCGATCTTGCTCGAGATAATTCGCCCATTGCTCAAAGTTCTGTACATCATGCTCAGTTAATTGCCCTTTGGAATAGTCCAGAAAAATCCCTGTTTCAAACCCGACACTGTCATGGTGCTTGACCATTTTCGACAATGTCGCGAGAAAATCTTTGATTTCATCTAAAAAGGCATCTCGTTGTAAACGGAGCTGCTCAAACTCCCAATGTGCAATGGCTTCGGTCAATTTGCGCTGCCATTTGCCTTTGAATAGCTCTATTTGTAATTGACGCTGCTGCTTGGTCAGCAATGGCTGTTGGCTCTGTGGCCACATTTCAGTGAATTCTGGAATCCCCAAGGTTTGCATGAAAGCTGCATATTCAGTGTGGAATTGAACAAAATCACCCTGCTCCCAATGCTTTAACGCAAGCCAATGTTCCAATTGCTGCTGCGCCATTGCATAGGGATGCTGCTGATCTAAACTCGACTTTGCCTGAAAGGCCCATTCCTGAATTTTTTGATCGAGCTTTTTTGCAACTTTATGATCATCCAACCAATGTTTTAAGCTGGATTGTTTTAATTCATCATAAAGCTGCGAACTTAATTCATCGAGTGCCGATTGGGTTTGTTGTCGTGTCGGTTTTAATTGCGACATAAATGTTCCAAACGCTCACAATCTTGCAACTGCAACTGATATCTCGCCAATTGCTGCTCAATAGATTGAATTAATTGTTGAATATCCTGTTCAGTGACAAAGACCGATTTAAACTGATGCTTTTGGCCGTTAAAGCGTTCCGTCAACAGATCCAATTCTGTTTGAAACAGTGCTTTGAGCTGTTGAACCTCGTGTAACAGCTCAAATTGGCTTTGTGCTGAAAACGAGCTGCGTGGACTACCTTTGGTATGTTTTATGTACGGCGTCACCACTTCTTCTAAGCCGTAATAGCCACCTTTTAACGTACACACTCTTGAACCATTAAAATTACATACGATGCCACGCACTTCTTCACCGGTATCATCTAAGGCAAAGAAGTCCTTTTTCGTATCCATTTTATCTAGTTCGAGATACAACAGTTTATCTTTATAGTGTCGATCTAGATTGGTCACTGCACGTAAGTAGTCAGTGCCATGAATTAAATAACTCTCATACACATCATCGGTATAATAAAAATGATTGAGCACCCGCTGTTCAAGTGCATCCTTCTCTGCTACATGTTGTTCGAATTGCAACCCGTAATTTAAGCCATTTTCAGCCAATACATCATCTATCTGCTGCGAAACAAAACCAATGTCTTCAGGCTGATTCCATAAACAATGTTTTAAAATTAATAGATCACTCAAAATCACCGATGGTCGATCATTTAAAAATGCACAGGCTTTGACTAAATAAGCCACACGTTGCCAACGACGGTCAGAGACATAGACCACGTGATCTTCAAAGTTATGATTGAGTCGATTTTTAAGTTGATCAAACAGATTTAAAATCGATTCGGGTAAATCCACCTGATAAATCTGTTCCCGCCAATCTTGTAGCTCCGCTTTTTTTATTTTTAAAGTTGCATCGACTTCAACACTGACTTGACTCGGCTTGGCCTGTAATAGTGCATGAAAGTTTTCTGCAACGGCAATCGGTAGCACTTCTAAACGCAAAATAAATCGATCATACAAGGCATCTAAGCCTTGATTGGGTTCAGGAATTTCATTCGATGCACTAACCAAAACATTCAATGGAACTTTTTGGACAATGTCACCATTTTTAAAACTCCGCTCATTCACCAAGGTCAGTAAAGTATTTAAAATCGCAGGGCTGGCTTTCCAAATTTCATCTAAAAAAGCAAAATCTGCTCGTGGTAAATAATTTTCTGTTTTACGAATATATTGATCTTCTTTTAAGGCTTTAATTGATACTGGGCCAAAAATTTCTTCCGGCGTACTGAAACGATTCATCAAATATTCAAAGTAGTCATGGACTTCAAAAGCTGAGGCAATTCGACGTGAAATCAAACTTTTTGCTGTGCCAGGCAAACCATATAAAAAGGTATTCATGCCCGCAACACCAGCCAACAAACTCAAAGCAATAATCTGCTCACGTTCATACATATTTTTGCTGATTTCAGAAATTAAAGTATTGATCCGTGCTTGCATCTGACTATCTGTTTGACCGAAAGCTAAATTGTAACGCCCTAACCGATTTTTCGCTGTAGCAGATGCAAAAATATCGCTCTTTAAATACAGCGCAACAGCGTGATATTGTATTTTCAGGTTATAGTAAAACTGCACATCCCTTTAGAGCTTTAGACACCTTTCATCATGTTGCCTTTCTTTCACACGCTCATCCGACTATTAAAACTTGAAGGTTTTAAATATCGATCTCTCACGGCAGGTGAAATATCCATGTGTCGGAGTGTGTTTGGGGATTTGATTCAATATGAGCAAGTGAAAGTGATGAATCACCCTTTTTTGCCTTGGCAATCGGCGCATGTGGTCATGGCGCCTCAGGGGTATATCCATGCACGAAATTTACTGTTTAAAGCAGACTATGCCAAAGCGTCTTTAGGATATCGTGCCCTGTTTATTCATGAGATGGCCCATGTTTATCAATACCAGCAGCAGATCAATGTTTTGGGTCGAGGCGCTGTGTTACAGATGGCGTATTTCTTTAGTTTTAAAAAATATAATCCTTACCACTATACCCTCAAACCACACAAAGCATTTTTTGACTACAACATCGAGCAACAAGGCGACATTGCTCGTGACATCTATTTAAAGCGAATTGAAAATATTATTTTATATCCAGAACTTGTTCATCACATTGAGCTGTAAAACAACCATGCTCTTTGACGAATATTTATAGATAAAATTGAATATCACCTAAGCATTCTATTTCACACTATTGCTCGGTTATTGAAGCCATTTTAAGTACAAAAAAACAGCATTAATATTTACTTTATGGCACATAAGCTCAGCTAGGCTTTTAAAAGCTATGAATACCTCTAGTATCTCGCTTAAATTCAGATAAAATAGGCTCACCTTATTTTTTTGCTTTGCATCAAAACAAGTGAATTATCATACGATGATGGTGTTTTGTTTTCGCCTTTCGGCAGTATTTTTCGTATCTAAATACACTCGCTGAATAATCACAATAATACAAATCAGTGTGTTAAGTGTATTCACCTATAGGAATAGGATTTAGTTGGAATGAATAGTTTTAAAATTGCACTTGCTCAGTTCTCTCCGCATATTGGTAATCTAGAATCAAACGCAGCAAAAATGCTTCAACAAGCCAATGTTGCAAAAGAACAGAACGCAGATATTATTGTTTTTCCTGAACTTTCTACAGTTGGTTATCCTGCTGAAGATTTATTATTACGTCCAAGTTTAAATAAACGTACACAGCAAGCTTTTGAACAATTGGCGAACGTTAAGGACATCGTTTTAGTCTTTGGTTTTGTGAATCAAACTGAAGATGGTCAGCGCTATAACTCTGCTGCTGTCATGAAAAATGGTCAAGTTCTCGGGATTTACAACAAACAAAATCTTCCAAACTATAGCGTTTTTGATGAAAAACGTTATTTCAGTGAGGGTCATCAACACCTTGTCTTTGAATATTTAGGTCATAAGTTTGGTGTGTTGATTTGCGAAGATGTTTGGGCATTACCAACTGTTCAACAGCTTGCTCAGTTAAATGTTGAAACCGCTTTGGTGTTGAATGCTTCACCTTATGAAGTTGGTAAACCACAGCATCGCATTGAAACCATGGGTGCATTGACCAAACAATTGAACATCAATCTGGTTTACTGCAACCAAGTGGGCGGTCAAGATGACCTTGTCTTTGATGGCACAAGCTTTGTGATGAACAATTCAGGTGAAGTTGCGTTGCAAGCACCGAGTTTTGTTGAAGATCTATATATCGCAGAATACGATGCTGAACAAAAAGCCTTTAAAACAGGTGCAATCACGCCTGTATTAAATACCATGGCTGAAATCTACCAAAGCCTTGTAATCGCAACCCGTGACTACGTACAACGTTCAGGCTTCCCTGGCGTGATTTTAGGTCTATCTGGTGGTATTGACTCAGCATTAACTTTAGCGATTGCTGCCGATGCGATTGGCGCCGATAAAGTTCAAGCGGTCATGATGCCATATACCTATACCGCGCAAATCAGCGTTGAAGATGCTGCTGAACAAGCCAAGAATATGGGCGTAACTTTTGGTATTGCCGAAATCAATCCAATTGTGAATGGTTTTATGCAAACCTTATTCCCTTTCTTTGGCGATGCACCGACTGATGCAACTGAAGAAAACCTACAAGCGCGTTCTCGTGGTACGTTGTTAATGGCCTTATCGAACAAGTTCGGCAATTTAGTCCTTTCTACGGGGAACAAGTCTGAATTATCTGTTGGCTACTGCACATTGTACGGTGACATGGTCGGTGGCTTTGCCGTACTTAAAGACGTTTATAAAACGATTGTATTTGAACTAGCAAAATACCGTAACAGCATTTCAGAAACACCAGTGATCCCTGAACGTGTAATTACTCGTCCACCTTCTGCGGAACTTCGTCCAGATCAGAAAGACCAAGACTCATTACCTGAATATGAAGTATTGGATGCCATCTTGTATGCGTATATCGAAGAAGACATGAGCCAAGATGACATCATTGCCAAAGGTTTTGATGCTGAAGTCGTGAAAAAAGTCATCCGTTTGGTTGATCTAAACGAATACAAACGTCGCCAAGGCGCGATCGGTCCACGTATCAGCTCACGTGCATTTAGCCGTGAACGTCGCTACCCGATCGTGAATGGTTGGAAACCGGGTATCTAATTACTCGATTCAAATCAAAAAGCCCAGTTCTATCACTGGGCTTTTTTTATAGGTGCAAAATACGTAGTAGTAAAAATTAAAAATAATTGAGAGGTGTATTTCAAAAGTTAGGACATCAATTCATAACATCAAAGATTTTAGTTCTCTTTTATTTCTACATTAACATCGTAAATAGATTATTTTATTAGTGCTGTAATTATTTCAATCTATTTGACTTTTTCTAGGCACAAAAAAAGAGACCAAGCTGAGAGCTTGGTCTATAAAAATGGTGGCTATGACGAGACTTGAACTTGTGACCCCCGCATTATGAGTGCGGTGCTCTAACCAACTGAGCTACATAGCCGTAAACTGTGGTGGCATTATCTAGATTTCACACATTATCGTCAAGCATTTTTGTTTGCAATTGTTCAGAGTTTAAACAAGCAAAGTTCAAGATGTTACTATTTAAGCAAATCATGCTATTTTTAGCCCTAATTACTATATTTTTTGATTAAAAATTAGAGTTTTATCATGCAATTCAATTCGATAAAAAAAGCCTGTCTGACCCTCAGCCTTGCCGTCATGACCTTAACGGGCTGCCAAATCGTCTCACCTATTTTTGTTGACTATAATGGTGTGCGACGTGATGTGGCGACTTGGATTAATAAACAGCCTTTATTGAGCATGCAACAAAAGCGCAGCATGGCTCAACTTAGCCGAGCACAGCAATCAATCATTCGTCTCGACTTCAATGATCAGGAGAAATTAGTCAGTGTTGCGCGCGCTAATGAAGCTGCGATGTATTGTGCCAATCAGCATTTATCAGCGCGACAAATTCAACGCCTGCAAAAACAGATTTTCCCTGAAGATGCGTTGCATAAATTAAGCTTGCTTGAGCAACAAGCGTTGCATATTACCCTGACAGAGCAAGAGAAACGGTGTGATTGAAACCATGTCCACTGATGGATGAATTATCTAGGCTCAATTTTTTCAGCACCAAATTGTCTTACAATCTAGACATAGCTGCTTACATTATTGAGCATTTTTGCTATCGCTAAGCGAGGTGAAAACAAGTCTATATTTTTGCAATATTTTTATTGCAAATTTCGCAATATCCTTATGAATTTACTTGGTTTTATTCCCAAATAAAAAAGCGTATGATGAAACTATGATCAATGTAAGTAGCACTTTTTTTCAGGTTTTTCCATCCAAATTCAATTGATCAGATAAGGAGAAATAAGATGGCTTTAAATAATATTTTAGTTCCAGTGGACGGTTCAGAAACTTCTTATGCTGCGGTGGCTAAAGCTGTCGAGTTTGCAAAAACTTTTGGCAGTAAAATTACTGTGGTTCAAGTACTGACGCTCGATCCATATATTGCTGCAGAGTATATTTCAGCAACACAAACCAATGATTTAATTGAACGTGCTCGTGCATCGATTTTAAATACACTTGAAGAAGCAAAAGCGAAATTTTCAACTGAAGGTGTCACTGTTGAAACTCGCTTACTTGAAGGTCAAGTGGTGCATACAGAACTGGTTAAAGCTGCAGAAGAAACACATGCGGACTTGATTATTATTGGTTCACATGGCCGTACAGGGATCAAAAAATTCTTCTTGGGCAGCGTAGCTCAAAGCGTACTAGGTGCTTCAGACATTCCTGTTTTGGTTGTACGCAAATAAGCCATTAGATTTATAGCGTGAAATAAAAAGCCTTCTGATCCTAGAGGGCTTTTTATTGACTACTTCATCAATTATAAAATTAAAATTCTATGTTTAAGGCAAGGATTTTTTAAGATATCCATTGATATTGTTTCAATGAGATGCGTCCATTCACTACAAAGACATTTTCGGCTTCCAGCTTCAACTGCTGGATATTTTCACCTTTTTCATTGCAACGCTGCGTGCTGATTTTTCCTTGCGCATTGACCACCCGATGCCATGGGATCGTTGATGTTGCATCTAGATGCTTGAGTACATAGCCAACCAGTCGTGCATGCTTCGGTAAACCCGCTAATTTGGCAATTTGTCCGTAAGTGGAAATTTTTCCTTTAGGTATTAAAGCAATTGTTGATAAGATCATTTGATGTAATTCAGCCGACATCCTGTATTTACCATCATTAATTATAATGAAATTTTTAAAAACGTATCTAATTCTAAATCATATAAAATAGTAGTTTCCCTAATCGTCAACTTTAAACAATCAAACACAATACGGTTTTGGTCTAATTTGCTTAGCGAATCTATATCATGCGCAGGCAGCCGAGACAAATTGTTTAAAAAGCGAAGTAGTAAATTAAGCTTACCCCAATCCTTTACCCTTACAACCTTAGAACCATCAACATAGCTTATTGCTTTGATCTCTTCGGGAACTTCTATCTTAACTTTATCTTTCTGTGTCAAATAAGCTAAGCGGTACCATATTGCATTATAGGGAACATTGAATATATTTTCCTCTAAGCTTACTTTATCCTGAGGCAATGGTATTGCATACTTAGGATTACTTTCATCAAAACGAAGTAACCTCTCTGCCCAATTAGCAGTACTTTCTAAATACCAACTTACTCTTAAGTCACTCAGAATGAATTGATAAAGATGAAATACTTCATGTGCAACTACTGTCCAATAATTTCCAGGAAAGTCGTGAAGCTTATTATTTATTTTAATAATAAAAAAAGCCAGATCATTCTTGATTTCAGCCTTTGGAAAATAAATAGGCTTTTGCAATGCCAACCCATTTCCATTAAAAGCACTAACATGCACATCGATCTTCTGACCGATGTTTTTAAGGCCTTGCCATGGTGGTGCAAAGCCTAAAGTTTTCATGATTTCGACAAAACAATCTAATTGAATGGCAATATTCTGAATATAATCTGGTATGCCAAATTCACGACTATCAAGCAAAGGAATGCAATCAACTTCATGCGGTTCATCACAAAAAAAAATTCGTCCATATCGACTTTCATAACATTGATTTAATGTAGAAAGTGGATTAAATGAACGAATTGTTTTCATATATATTACTCTAACTTATGAGGCCTTTCGATCTCGAAGATGAATAGGTAAAAAGTAATTATTAAAAGGTGGCTTTGCCGCATCTTTCAACCATTCATAATATTCAACTTGTGCTTTTGCTACAGGATAAGCCATAAATCCAATACCTGGACCAGCATTCACTTCAAATATTCCAATATTCCCTTCTTGATCAATACCCAAATCTAAACCTAATGCATCCAAGCGCCACGCATATAGTTTTTGAAAAGCCGTAGGAAAAATTTTAAAAAGCTCTCTTATACTTTGTTGTATATCATTGTGACAAGTTGGATAATTTTGTTCTAAAAAAAGCTTTTCACGCGTTGTAATTAAGGCCCCTTGCATACCATTGGTAATGTCAACATTCGGATTAATATTAACGTAAGGGAAAAATTTAATCATTTGCCAGCGGCCACCCGCACCTCGAGTGAGGTGCATACGAAATACCGTAGTTTGCTTATTTACAGCTTCACTACGGAAAAATGGACTGATTGAATAATTTCTATTTTTAATATGTTCATTAAAAAATTCTTTTAATTGTTGTTGATCTATATTTTGTTCTTCATCAAATTTTTTCAGAATATATTTACCACTATTCTGTTCTATACTATAAATACCTTTACCTTGATTACTCGCTAACGGTTTTAAAATAATTTTAGGGTATTTATCCAAATATTTTTCAATAGTTTCTAAATCTTTGCAATCTTCAACTTCAATGAGGAATTTTTCTAATTCAGGAATACGTTTTAATCTTTGCTCAACCTGTTTTTTTGTACCTACACGATTTGTAGAAAATGGTATCATTTCAGCCAACTTAAGATAAGTTTCCTTATCTTCCGCTTTCACTGCCAATCTATTTTGTACCACATCCGGAAAATCAAATTCTTTTTCGACTATGCGTCCATTTTCAATTGTTCTGCCAAATATTTTTCTGCGTTCGAAATCAACATTTTTGGCGACAAAAACATAGGCTTCATGCCCTCTATTTTGTGCAACAGTAATAAAAATTTCTTCGACATCAGTCATAACTAAGTTTGGTTTTAAAACGGCAAATATACTCATCGTTCTGTCCTATAGTAATTTTATGATTTGTTGAATATCTTGTGTACGGGTTAAAGTACTTTTCGAATAACCAAGACAAGCGATTAAAAAAATGTTTTGAATAGGTAAAATAAGAACTGTATTAAATACATTCGGAAAGAGTGAACCTGTTTTCAAAAAATATGAATTTTCATTCGAATGCTGGTATATCGTAATTTTTTTTTCATTACGCAATATTTTTACCTTACATTTCTGTGAGTATTCCTGCAGAAATTTTAATAATTTTCTATTTTTTAAAACCCATTTTGTGATTTGCAAAAACTCATAAACAGTTGTAGCTTGTTCTTTATTAAATAAACCATGCTCATTTCGTACTTGTGTATGTTGTAAAGATAAATTTTCAAATCGCTCTGCATAAAAATCAAAATAACTTTTATTTAAATGATCTTCAATTTGTTTACGTATTACCACTGCACTTGAATTACTTGAACTAAAAAACATATTCTTTGCAAGTTGTTTAATACTAATTACATCACCTACTTGTAAATTATTACCACTCCCTTTTGTCACATCTTCTTGTTGGATCACAATTTTATGTTTAAGGTTCACACCTGACTCAAATAACAAATACAAAGTGATTAACTTATAAATTGAACCCGGCATAATTAATTTATTTGGATTTTTCTGATGCACATTTTCACTTTGATCAGCGTTCAAATCATAAATTTCAACACAATAAGTCTGTGCAGTAATCTGAAGCAATGCCTTTTCAATATCAGAAAAATCCTTTAAGGACTGTAGTTTTTGAAGTACATCCATCATGTATGCCTAATGAATTAAAAATATACGCTACACTTGTTTCTCAAAATAGTTTAAATAAGCAACAAAACCTGATAAATTGTGCTCTTGATCATCTATACGAGTCCTAAAACGGTCATGGCGCACATAAAAAGCATTTAAAATCTGACTTGGTTTTGCGGTATACATGGCAACTTCTGGATAAAAAAAGCCCGTACTGCGTTGGAACTCAACACGATGTTCAATCAAATGACTTAATTCTTCTAGTTGTGCCTGCTCATATAACTCAGTTAGGTTTAATTCCTTTATACGTTGAATCATTTTATATGCAGACATCATCATTTCTAAAAAGGTTGCATAGGCCGTTTTACGATTCAAAATAAACTTCATATGTTTTAAATAATTGCTTAAACCAAATTTAAAGTATTTTTCTTCTGGGCAAATTTTAGTCAACTCATTCGTACAATAACTTAACCAATGATCGTGATATTTTTCATAGCCTTTTAGAATGAAATGCTCAAACATTAACTTGACCAATTCTAATAAATTTTCGTCACCATTTAGTTGGTATAGACGCAATAAACCTAATGCAGCCTCACCATCGTAGTAAACGATCCTAAATTTTTCTTTTTCCTCCAAACTTGGGAAATGAAGCACATGAGTCGTTTCCCCATCACTATTCACCATATGCCGTATACCTTTTGCCAGATTTTCTGCATATGGTTGATATTGATCATCTTTGGTAATTTCTTGATATTTTGCAAACATAAAAATAGCTGCTGCATTTGAACCTAATTTGACTTCAAAATTAGGTTCAACACCATCAATCATAAATGCTAGGTCATTAACTTCCCTATAAAATGTATCGATCGCATATTGTATAGCTTTCTTAATTTTAGGTAGATAATTTTGATTATACTCAACTTCTAATGTTTCTAATAAAGCATATACCGCCGTACAGTGACGTACTGTGTTGTACCCTCTAAGTTCACGATTATATGCTGGGAAATAACCATAGACAAAACAACCACTGTCTAAAATTTCTCGATGTAAAAAGTCAGCATTTTTTAATATTAAATCTTTGATTTCTGCTTTTTTGTTGTCCTGTATAAAACGCACACCATTTTCAGGCCCAGTCGACTGCAATGCTACAAACTCACCATTTTCGTAGAATACTGCAGTAGTATCAAAGACCCAAACTTTATTCAATTCCGTAAGCTTTATTGTTTTTTTGAGAATTGGATATTTGGCTTTAATTGCATTGTTAATATTAATTTCATCAAAGAAATTCGGCTTATTGTAGACAATCCCTTTAATTAGCGCCTTCCCATAAATTTCTTGTTCTAAAAATGCGACATTAAAATTCTCATCAAAACTAATCCCTTTTCGATAGTGATTGTTGTGTTTTTGATTATTTACTTCCGCATCAACATCTTGCCAACTTTTTTCCTCAGTATGTGAAACCACATCGAATTTCATCAAAGCAGGTAGTTGGCGATTTTTTTCATAATACTGGTCTAAAAATTTAATGGCACGTTTTATCACTATAAAATGATCAACATCTGTACTATGCCAAACCTTACACCGTTCGTCTAAACTACCATAAGAAATAAATATTGTAGACACTGGCTGATCATTTTTCAGTAATTGTGCTTTTAGCCAATATGTGAGTTGTTCTTTAAAATTTTCTACATCTTTGAAAGTTGATAATTGCATCGTTTTCGTCACGTGTTTTTAAGTTTTTTCTAAAACTGAATATAGCATAAAACATTTTTTTCGCTATTACTTTGGCCTAAATTTTCACTTTTATAAAATAAAAAAGAGAGCCTGAAGGCTCTCTTTTTCTATCTTAGATTATTAGTACAATAAGTGATTATTATCTAGAAGATCCTGTAAAGTCACATCTGTATTTTTTAAAGTAATTAAATCTACTTTAGAACTATATGCTGCACCCTTACCATCACGATCAATGCTAATCACGACATCCGATCCTTTTTGAGTCACTGACACATAATCCGCAATATTTGCTTCAGTTACAGTTTGTCCCTCTAATAATTTCGAGATATCAACACTATCTTTTTCAGCTTTATTGAAATCTGTCCAAGTATCTTGACCATTTCCACCAAGTGCATCGTTTGCAAGGACATTAAAGATCACCTTATCTGCAGCTGTACCCAATGCGAATTGATTATTAGAGCCTGTAGAAACAAATGCTTGGCCAAAATCAATGGTTAATTTCGCTGTTTCTTCCACACCATTTGCAGCAACAAGCTTATAGTCAAACGTTACACTACCACTTCCTGATGTTGCATTTGGAGTGAATTCATACTCACCGCGTTGTTGTAACACCAACTTACCAGCAGAAACTGTGATGACATCACCTTTAGCAATTTCATATGCACCTGTCGTAGGGTTTTTAATCCACAACTTCGCATTTTCATTCGCCAAGTGATCTACACCAAAACCTGTATCATCAGTAATAATGTTACCTATAGCTTTCGTTACGCCACCTGTAGCACTAACATTCAAGTTTGTTACGGTTGCTTGCACAGATGTATTTACATTTGTGCTAGTTGTACCAAACCACGGTGTTGAAGCAGACTCTGTACTTGTAAACTGAACTCTCCACTCCGTGCTTACAGATGATTGCGCTGTATAAGACGTATTAATCAATGTTGCACCTGAGCTTTGATAACTCGTAGGCCCAGTTACCGTACCTGAAGCGTTGCTACCTGTTGCATTTACCCAATTACCTGAAGCATCTTTATACTGTACTTGATACTTAAACGTATCATTAGCAGTATCTGTACCAGATGAAGGTAATGTCACTTTGATTGCTAACTTCGCTACAGTATCTGCAGCTAATTTAGTAACAGCTAAAGTACTTGTTCCTCCGATGCGCGTACCATTTGTAGTCACGCTTGATGTCATTGCTCCTGTTACGGCAGTTTGAGTTGTTGAAGCTTGTTGAACATTGATTTGAGCTGTATTTACATCATCATTCGCTACCAAATTGGTTGTTGCATTTTGATATGGATCTGCTGCATTCCAACTCAAATCTAGACCAGACTTAGTTCCAATTTGGATAATTAAATCTGCTGTATCAGTTTTACCTGTTACTGGGTCCACAACTGTGTACGTGAACACTTCTGTTTTACCAATTACGGATAGAACTTTATTCGGTGTATGGGTATATGAACCGTCCGCCTTGATGACCAATGAACCATAATCACCAGTAATAGTTGTTGAACCACTTACAGTGACACCATCAACTGATTTCACCACCGCGCCTGCAACAATATTATCTTTACCGTATGTTGTATCAGTATCAGTTAATACATTACCTGTTGCAGGAGTAAGCGTTGTTGCCACTGGTTGTGTCGATGGATCATATTCTTTGATCACGATATCGGTTTCTACAAATCCTGGTAAAGCAACCGCGTTCCAACTCACCATATAAACTTTGTATTGACCAGGTTGTAAATCTTTGACCTGTACCTTAGCCACTTCACCGAAGATACCAATAAAATCAAGGAAACCAGTAGAGCTATTGTTTGCAATCACGTCCCATTGTTTGGTCACATCATTATATTTCGATAATGTGATCCCCACTTGATCTAGGAATGACCCCCAAGATCCAGATTTAATTTGTAGCTCAATATCTGCTGTTTTGCCATTTGCAATGGCAAATTGAGTCGAACCACTATCCTGACCAATAACAACACCAAAGGCACCAAGTAACCAACTATAGCTAATTGCATTATCAAGGACTTTCGTCGTCACTGGATATTCAAACTCTACTTCAGCTTGATCAACATTATTTTCTGCAAATACTGGAATATTTGGTGCTGTCAGATCTTTTGCTGCTGATTCACCACCCGCATCACTTGCAGTCACTTGTACATTTTGCCCATCATTTAAAGCTGGGTTCAATGTAACTTTATAGTTACCTGAAGCATCCGCAACAGCTGTACCAATTTCATTACCACTACTGTCTTTGACTTTAACAGTTGAACCTGGTTGAGCAGTACCCGACACTTCTGAACCAGTTGCGTTAAATGCCGCAGTTGGTGCATCTGGTGGCGTAATATCAGGTGCATTGGCCTTAGTCGCTAGTGATTCACCACCAGGATCTTTAGCCGTTACTTTAACTTCTTCACCGTTTACTAAAGCCGGATTAAGACTAACAACATAGTTACCATTTGAATCAGCGACAGCTGAACCTAATGGTGTAGTACCTTGGCTTCCACCATAAACAGTCACAATTGCATTCGGTTCAGTTTGACCTGTAACTTCAGCACCTGTTGTTTGATTTACAACTGCTGTTGGTTCTGCTGGTGCATATAAATCAGGAGCTTGAGCTGTAATAGCTGCCGACTCACCACCTGCATCTTTCGCAGTAACTTTTACAGTTTCACCATCTACCAATGGCTCAGTAAGGTTCACTGTATAGTCACCATTAGCATCCGCTTTAGCACTACCTAGTACAGACAGACCATCTGCTGCATATACCGTTACATCAGAATCAGGTTGTGCCTTACCTGTAACAATTGCTCCAGTTGTTTGATCAACTTCAGCAGTTGGTGCATCTGGTGGTGTTGTATCTGAATCCGCATCTGCATCAGCATCAGCATCCGCGTCGGCATCCGCATCTGCGTCCGCATCAGCATCGGCGTCGGCATCCGCATCAGCATCAGCATCAGCATCGGCATCGGCATCAGCGTCGGCATCGGCGTCGGCATCCGCATCAGCATCCGCATCGGCATCCGCGTCGGCATCTGCATCGGCATCTGCATCGGCATCCGCATCGGCATCGGCATCGGCATCCGCATCTGCATCCGCATCTGCATCCGCATCCGCATCGGCATCAGCATCTGAATCAGCATCGGCATCAGCATCCGCGTCAGCATCGGCATCTGCGTCGGCTTCTATTAAATCTGGAGCAACAACATTACTTGATGGCGATGTGTTATTTGAACTATCTGTAAGTGTTACAGAAACTGTTTCTCCATCAACCAATGGCTCTTCAAGTTCAACAACAAAATGACCCGTAGAATCTACAGTACCAGTACCAGTACCAATCACATTACCATCTGCATCTTTTACTTCTACAATTGTTCCAGCTTCACCTTTATCCGTAATTTGACTACCTGTATCGTTGAATGCTAGATCGGTTGGTGCTTGTGGTCCTGTTGTATCTGGCGCAGTTGCTTCAGTTGGTTCAGATTCATTGCCAGCTTTATCTGTTAGTGTGAAATCTACTTTTTCACCATTAGTTAATGGATCTTTCAATTCAACTTCAAAATTTCCTGCAGAATCAACAGTACCAGTACCAATCACGGTACCATCTTTATCTTTTATTTTAACTGTTGATCCAGGTTCACCCTTACCTGTAACCGTTGTACCGTCTTCCGATATCACTACATCGGTTGGTGCTGATGGTGCAGTTGTATCTTTATTATTAGAATTTGAATCATTATTATCTACTACAGCACCAATTACTCCAGCCCCACCGGCTGCAGCAATCCAAGGTAAAATGACTCCAGTAATAGAATCATTATACAATAGCGGTTCGATCTGTTCTAATGGTTGATATTGAATTACATCTGCAATTGCACCATTTGCATCCGTAAATTTTGCCCAAAATAAAGTACCATCGTCATCTTCAAACACTAGACTACTATCTGAATTTGAATCGCTAAAATAGTTTTGTACAGTAATCACTTCCCCATTTTTTTAAGGTGATTATTGCGTCAGCACCATTCTTTGTAATTGAAGCAACATCCTCTTTCCGGATTTTGAGTACGATGACAGAATTTTCGATAAGCCCAATTTGATTGGATTCAACTTGATCTAAGACTTTATGACTTTCTTTAGAAATGACAGAAATTTGCGGCATAGATAAAACCTCATTTATTTGTATTAGGGCCGTTTTTATGTTTTTTGGTTTTGTAATGAATTGTTGGTGATTAATAATTTCTTTAATTACAACTCATTAAAAACAATTTTTTAATTGTGTGCGTTATATCACGCTTTATTTCTTTTTTGCATAATTGCTTGAATATTGTAATATTTTTATTCGTTCGTACAGATTTTAGATACATCTTTATGCAAGTAATAACAAACACCTATTTATGTGATGTAAGTCACAATAATACCGATGAATGACCAGTCATAATTTCCCACATTTTGATGTGCCATGATGAAACATAACTAGAAATAAAAAATGGAAATGCCCAAGCATTTCCTTTTTTAAGTCAAACAAATCAGTTTTAGAAGTTTTCAGGGTTCTCCAAACGACGAACTTCTTGCACTTTTTCTGGGTTATGTACAGCAGCAACACCATCATCCGCTTTGGTATCT
Organism: Acinetobacter amyesii; assembly: GCF_023499985.1. Classification (NCBI taxonomy): domain Bacteria; kingdom Pseudomonadati; phylum Pseudomonadota; class Gammaproteobacteria; order Moraxellales; family Moraxellaceae; genus Acinetobacter; species Acinetobacter amyesii. Next base: position 177,687 of record NZ_JAMCOU010000006.1, read on the forward strand.
ATTAACGCTTCTGGGTTATAAACCGTAATGGTTTCATTACCATGGATATCTTCACCCACAATATATTGGAAGCCCTTTTTATTCATTTTATGGCACATTCTTTGGTACCAACCTTTAAAGCCTTTGGTTTCTTCATTCGGATTGTAATAAAAAGCATTCATCACAGCAGGTAAACCTAGACCACACACGAGCCCCGACATTAATACCGCAATAAATGTATATCCAATCAAAATACTACTGTATTCACTAAGTTCAGGAATATTGGCAACAGCGAGGATCAAAGCCAATGAAATGCCTCCACGAACCCCTCCCCAGGATAAAATCGCAAGACTACCGTTATAGCTTTTTTTACGGAAACTCGGGAAAAATGCGAAAGATAAATAGTTTGCTGCAAAGCGCGATGCATGCAAAATAATAAACGCCACCATGCCGCCTAAAATCAAGCTAAGACTTAAATCTAAGATAAATAACTCAAGACCGATCAGGGTAAATAAAAAGGAATTGATGATTCCTTCCACGGTATGCCAGAAATGATTCACTTCCCTGATTTCTCGCTCTTGAAGAATTTCTTTCCATTTATTCCCAACGATCAAACCACCAATAACACATGCGATTGGTGCAGATGCATGTGCGAATAAAGCGACTAGATAAGAACCACTTGCCAACAACGCTGTGGTTAAAATCAAGGATTCCATTTCATGTTTACCACGGAGTAAACGTAATATTCCTAAACCAAATGCCCAACCAATAATGATTGCGACAACAATTTCATATAACAGTGTTTCAAGCGTACCAATGACGGTAAAATGTTCACCTTGCAAAACATTGAGTAAGGTCATAAACACGGCAATACACATGGCATCATTAAAGAGCGATTCGCCTTCTAATTTCACCATCAAATGATGTGGCGCACGTACAGAACTTAATACACCTTTAACCCCAATTGGGTCAGTTGCACCTAAAGCAGCGCCTAATAATAACAACACCAATAAATCAACATGATGACCAATTAAGAACTGATAACCATATAAAGCAACACCAAAAAACACCGCACAAAGCACTAAGGCAATACTGGCCAAAATACTGATCGGCTTCCAATGCAAACGTAAATCGGAAACTTTAAATTTCAAGGCAGATGAGGTCAAAATAAAACAAATCACGCCATTAATTAAAAAGTCATAAAAGTCGATATGACGAACGGCTTCTTCGATATTGTGCAAATTAATCGTCACAAATTGATTGCCATTGAGCAGGCTTGCGCCCCATTGCAAAATAAAGACAAAAATTGCAGAAACAATGGGAACACCTATGGCTTGTGGAAAGCCCAAGATACGTTTATTAAAAATGGTGGTTGCAATCGAAAGTGCAAAAATAACGGTAAAAACCTGTAGAAAAAAATAATTTCCCATTTTGTTCCCAATTTTGGTGCTGTGTCGCCTACAGAGTGAGATATAGGTATTTTAAAAATAAATACTAAATTATTTGGTATTTAAAAATAAAATATTTTAACGAATTTTATCTAAATACCGTGTATAAATTCAGTTTTTTTCACATCTTTTATCAAGATCATTTAACATAGCAAGCCTGCATAGATTTTATGCATTTTCATCATCTACATGATTTCTCCTATGCATCAGACTATTAAAACTGTTTTTCGACTCTTTTTTGCTGCGGTGATCTTTATCATTACGGCGGCCCTGCTCCTCACTTGCTATAGCAAGTCACAGGAAATTTTACGTGCTGAGCACTATTTTAGTCAGGCAAAAACCATCTCACTGGATTCAACACCCAAAGAACAATTGGTTTTGGTCTCCAATAATGAATCACCCGATCGTGCGATTTTTATCATGTTGGCGAATAATGGTTATCTTGCCAAACTGAATTGTGAAAACTATGCACAAGATATTTGTCTCGATGAATTTAATCAGCAACACACCCGACAAATTCAACACCTCGATTTATTAAAAATCGGACAATTTCAATATATCCAAAATGTGAGTTTCACCAATAGCCGCACTGGACAAAAACAACAATTACGCTATAGCGATGCCCAATTAAAACAGTTCTATCAAAACGATATTTCAGGCCTTAAATATACTGTTTTTGGCGTGGCTTTATTTGCATTTGCCGCCTTGTATGTCAGCTTTCGTATTGTTCGAAACTTTAAATCATTTCTTAATAAATAAAGCTTCGATCTATTTTTCAATGAAAAAAAGAGGATGTTTGCATCCTCTTTTTTTGTTTTAAATGGCTTGATTAAAGGTATCGCAGCTATTGATATTGCCGGATTTCAACCCTGTCTGGAACCATTTCATACGTTGTTCACTGGTGCCATGCGTGAAGCTGTCTGGTACCACTTGCCCAGTTGCACTTTTCTGTAAATAGTCATCACCAATCTTATGTGCAGCGTCCATCGCTTCTTCTACATCACCCTGCTCTAAAAATTGGGTACGCTGTTGATTATGATGCGCCCAAATACCCGCAAAGCAGTCTGCTTGTAGTTCTTGCATGACCGAATAACGATTACCTTCAGCTTTTGTTGCTTGCGCCCGAGCCTGCTGAACTTGCTCAGAAATGCCTAAAATCGTTTGGATATGATGTCCAACTTCATGGGCAACGACATAGGCTTGCGCAAAATCTCCCGCCTGATCTTGGCGACTCAATTCTGTTTGATTTTGTTCACCCGTGATGCCCATTTGCGTACGCATATCTTTAAAGAATGCAGTATCAATATAGACCTTCTGATCTGCTGGGCAATAAAACGGCCCCATTGCCGCTTGTGCTGTACCACAACCTGAATTGACCACACCATTAAACATAACCAATTTAGGCGCTTTATACTGAGCATTTAACTGTTCTTGGAAGACTTTAGTCCATGTATCTTCCGTATCGGCCAAAACCGTTCCAACAAAATCCATCGCTTCTTGTTGTTCAGGCGTTGGATTATCCAGACCTTTGACTTCAGCCGTTTGCCCCTGTGAAGTCACTTGTTTGGTCGCCTGATAAGCTTGCTGCGGATCTACACCAAAAAATTTCCACGCAACAAATGCCACAACCAAACCAAGAATACTGATCCCACCCGCTTTTGCACCGCCACCACCGCGACGGTCTTCTACGTTTGAACTAACTCTTCGACCTTTCCAGCGCATAGTGATCTTCCTTATATAAAATAGTTGATATCCGTGCGTTTACAGATTAATCCTTTTGCGACTTTGGCCATACTTTTTGAACTAAAAATACGACGCACAGCACGATTAAACCTGCAATAAAACCTGTCACTAAATTAATTAAAGTCGGTGTTAATGCACCTACAATACTGCCAACTGTAGGAATATGTTCTGCATAATCTACAGAGCCTTCAATAAAATGGTGTAGCAAAGGCACACCATGGGTAATGATGCCACCACCCACTAAAAACATGGCAATCGTACCGACAATGGTCAATGTCTTCATCAACTTAGGTGCAAATGCTAACAAACCTTGTCCAACGGTCTTTTTAAATTGTGATGCTTGTTGAGTGAGATAAAGTCCTAAGTCATCAATTTTGACAATCATCGCGACAAAACCATAAACACCAACAGTCATTAAAATTGCAATCACTGAAAGCACCATGACCTTGGTCCCAAATGCCGCAGTCGCAACCGTACCTAATGAAATCACCACAATTTCAGCAGATAAAATAAAATCGGTACGGATGGCTCCTTTAACTTTTTCTTTCTCAAAAGTCACCAAATCCGTTTCAATATGGGTCATCTCTTCACGAGCAACTTCTTCTGTTTTGGCTTTTTTATGATGCAAACTATGCAGGACTTTTTCCACACCCTCATAGCATAAGAACAAACCACCAATCATCAAAAGCGGTGTAATCAACCAAGGTGCAACAACACTAATCAATAAGGCAGCCGGAACTAAAATTAATTTGTTAACAAAAGAACCTTTGGCCACAGACCAAACAACTGGAAGTTCACGATCCGAACGGACACCACTGACTTGTTGTGCATTCAGTGCTAAATCATCTCCAAGGACACCCGCTGTTTTTTTGGCTGCCATCTTACTCATGACAGCAACGTCATCCAGCACAGTTGCAATATCATCAAGTAAGATTAATAAGCTACTCGCCATTATTTTTATCCTTTAGGCATTTTTTATTATTCTAATTCTATTTAACACTAAAATTGTATTTAGTTTTTTAATAATTAACAAAATATTCACCCATTTTTCAGTCAATTGTGCTGTGTCAGTAACAATCAAAAATAGAATGCCGTACAATGGGGACATTCTTTGAAAATCAGCCGTAGCTTTGACTACCACTTTGGAACAGATAATGAGTACTCAAGATAATCGTCCAGTGATTTTGACTGGCGACCGTCCGACTGGACAATTACATTTAGGTCATTTTGTAGGTTCTTTACGTTCACGTGTAGGTTTACAAGATTCGCATCATCAACATCTTCTTTTAGCTGATGCTCAAGCCTTAACTGATAATGCCGATAACTTCGAAAAAGTTCGTCGCAATATTATTGAAGTCGCAACCGATTATCTTGCTGTAGGAATTGATCCGACCAAAACCACGATTTGCGTTCAATCATGCTTACCAGCATTGAATGAATTGACCATGTTATATTTGAACTTTGTGACGGTTTCTCGCTTAGAGCGTAATCCAACCATCAAATCTGAGATTCAAATGCGCGGATTTGAGCGTGACATTCCTGCAGGTTTCTTATGCTATCCAGTGGCTCAAGCTGCCGATATTACAGCGTTTAAAGCATCTGTCGTTCCAGTGGGCGAAGATCAAATTCCAATGATTGAACAAACCAATGAAATTGTTCGTCGTTTAAACCGTCAAATTGGTCGTGACGTAATTCCTGAATGTAAAGCTTTACTATCTAATGTAGGACGTCTACCAGGTTTTGATGGTAAAGCAAAAATGTCTAAATCTTTAGGCAATACTATTGTGCTTGACGCGACTGATAAAGATATCAAGAAAGCTGTTAATGCAATGTATACCGACCCAAATCATTTACGTATTGAAGATCCGGGTCAAGTGGAAGGTAACGTCGTATTTACTTACCTTGATGCATTCGATCCAGATAAAGAAGCTGTTGCAGAATTAAAAGAACACTATCGTCGTGGTGGCTTAGGCGATGGTACTGTGAAAAAGCGTCTTGAAGGTGTACTAAAAGAGCTGATCGGCCCGATCCGTGAACGCCGTTTAGAATTGCAAAAAGATCCTGACTACATCATGGATATTTTAAAAACCGGTACCGATAAATGCCGTGATATTACCCAACAAACGTTAGACGAAATTAAATCTGGACTGGGTGTATTCCACTTCTAAATTTAAAAAATTCTATAAAATTAAGCCTTTCCAATGTGAAAGGCTTTTTTATAGGCACTTTTTGTGAAGGTATTCACAAAATCTCCTTAGTTTTAACGTTAGGTAACATCACTTAACGTGAACACCAATGAAATGACTGACCGTTCACTCTATTATCTATTTATGTTTTAGGAATACCTAAATTCATAACATTTCTCCTTTACCGAACCTGTGAAAACAGATTCGTTGTTATACGCAATGAACACCCCAATCATTGCGTATTTTTTTGTCTGAAAATTAGCAATAACCAATATCAAAAAGTCCGCTATAAGCGGACTTTTCAATTAATACATCATTTTAAAAATGAATATAAATTAGTAATGAAATAAACGTTTATCTAATGGTAGTTCAATTCCAATTGACGCTCCACCATCATTACCATTTAAATCCGAGTCACTCACCCAACCATTAATTTTTAAAGGCATATCTGGACGTAAATAATGTGTCCAAGTCAAGTCTAGAGCTTTCAATTCATCTTTTTCTGGAAATGCTGCATTTTTCAAAGCAGCACGTTCTGTTTCAGAAACTTTTGCAAAAAGTACACGACCATTTAGACGATTTAGTGGATCAATACGTATATTCCCACCCACTGAAACCATTTGAGCATCACCACCTAATGCATGACCAAGTGGATAGCCATGTTGATAGTATCCATCTGTGTAAATAGAGTGATTATATGAAATGCCTTTGGCATCACCATTAGTTCGAGTATCAACCCATTCAGTATACAGTTGATAAGGCATATTATTTACACTTGAAGAATAATCAACACCTGCAAGATACATGCTTTTTGCTGGTAAACCACCTGCTTCATCTTCACCAATATATTGGCCGTAAAGACTAACTGGAACTTGCACAAGTGGGTGTAAATTCAAACGCGCATCAAAACCCGCGACTTGATTTGATGGATCAGCCTTACCTGTTCCACCATTATCTTTATTACCAATAAAGGCATCCCAAAGTGAACTAAAACTTTCGGGACGACCTTCGCCACCCCATTGTATAGAACGTGATGCTCCCAATTCCAAATATGGAGTAGGTTGTGCAGTTAGTCGAAGTCCAATGAGTTTTGCATCTGGGATAGCAGAATAATCATCTAACTGTCCAGCAAAAGCTTGATACTGCCAAGGGCCGATCCATGATAGCCATGGTGTTTCAAAAGCATTCTGTTGTGCACGCTGTGCAGTAACACCGTACACAGGACGACTCGCATCACCACGGATTAAACTACCGTCATGACCAGGCCCCCAATAAGTCGGAATCTGACCTGCAATTAACCATTGGTTCCAAAGCTTCCCGGCAATGTATGAGCCTTCCACATTTACATCTTGATCATTATTAATTTGCTGTTTATCTTCAGCATTTACACGTAAACGACCATCCCAATTTTCACCACCAACGTTGAGTTCAAGTGCACCTTGATATTGCGCTTTTTGATGATCACCAAAATTTTGCGGTAAATTATTTTTATCTGACTCTGCAAACAATTCTGCTTTTAATAATGCATTTTCGGCAGTCAATTTATTTTGAATACTTTGTAATACTTTTTGTTGTGTAGGTGTCATCACTTTTGCAGAAGTTAACGCTCGCTGTATTTCATCACCACTCATTGGCCATGTTGAGGTACTAATTTGAATAACGCCTTGCTGATTCAACCAATTCAAATCTGCGCGTAACTCTTCATTATTTAATACAATCCCCTGAGCAAAAACAGGAACTGATAATCCAAACAGTACAGCAGCATAGAGTGACTTTCTTAAATACATGCTCTTTTTCTCAAGTTTAATTCACAGCCCACCTTAGATTTTTCAACTCATTTATTCAAGGGTGAAACTGTATCTCCTTTTATTTTTTTCATCATTTCGGTAAAGATGTTCAATAAAAATACAAAATAAAAAACCCGCATTAAGCGGGTTTTTTATTTCAAAAACTAAATTAGTTTTTATGACGCATATGTGGGAACAAGATCACTTCACGGATACTTGCAGCATTCGCAAACAACATCACCAAACGGTCAATACCGATACCCTCACCCGCTGTAGGAGGTAAGCCGTATTCCAATGCTTCAATGAAGTCTGCATCGTAATGCATTGCTTCATCATCACCTGCATCTTTTTCGGCAACTTGGGCTTGGAAACGTTCAGCTTGGTCAATCGGATCATTTAACTCTGAGAAACCATTTGCCAACTCACGACCACCGATGAAGAATTCAAAACGGTCCGTAATATGTGGATTTTCATCATTACGACGTGCCAATGGTGAAGTTTCCGCTGGGTATTCTGTGATGAATGTCGGTTGACGAAGTTCTGTTTCAACAGTTTCTTCAAATACGATGGTTTGAAGTTTACCTAAACCAAAACCAGGTTTTACTTGCTCTTTCAGTTCATTTTTAACAAAGTTTGCAAGGAACTCACGATCAGATACATTTTCAGCAGTGAACGTTGGGTTGTGTTCAAGAATCGCATCAAACATCGAAATTTTCTTGAATGGACCTTTGAAGCTATACACTTCATCACCATAAGGCACATCAGTCGAACCTAATATGTCAATGGCCAATTTTTCAAGCATATTTTCTGTCAAAGCCATCAAGTCTTTGTAGTCTGCATACGCTTGGTAAAATTCAATCATTGTGAATTCTGGGTTATGACGTGTTGATACACCTTCGTTACGGAAGTTACGGTTAATTTCGAACACGCGCTCAAAACCACCAACGACCAAACGTTTTAAGTAAAGCTCAGGCGCAATACGTAAAAATAAAGGCATATCTAATGCGTTGTGGTGAGTTTCGAATGGACGCGCAGATGCACCACCCGGAATCACATGCATCATTGGTGTTTCAACTTCCATGAAACGCTCATTGCTCAAATATGAACGAATACCTGACACCACTTTTGCACGAATTTCAAAAGTTTTACGTGTTTCTTCGTTCATGATGAGGTCTAAATAACGCTTACGGTATTTAACTTCAGTATCAGTCAAACCATGGAATTTGTCTGGAAGTGGACGGAGTGATTTGGTTAAAAGCTCAAAATGTTCAATATGAACATAAAGGTCACCTTTACCAGAACGACCAATATAACCTTCAATGGCAATAATATCGCCCAAATCGAGTGCTTTAATTGTTGCAAGAACATCAGCATCCAACTCTTTACGTGGTACATAAAGCTGGATACGACCAGTCATATCTTGGATTACGATGAATGAACCACGGTTCAACATCACACGACCAGCAACTTTTACATAAACCTTTTCGCCTGCTTCAATTTCTTCTTTTGATTTTTCAGCGAATTGATCTTGTAGGTCTTGTGCATAGTGTTCACGCTTAAATGTGTTAGGCCACGGGCTAACACCTGTTTCCTTGGCGTGCTCTTTGATGTGCTCTAACTTGGCATGACGCTGTGCAATTAAATCGTTTTCGGAAATGGCTTGTTCAGAAGTCGATTGAGCGTTATGTTGCGTCATCTCTGTCTCAAATAGTTAAAAAACGGAAGTTGCATAGCATAGCAGATTTCCTTTGAATTGAGCAGTAAGCAATGCGCGCATTTTTTTAATAAGTAGAAATTTATCGAAGTAAGATGTTTTAATCGTTATACCTTCAGGTAGACATAGAACATATCTTACAGATGTGCAGTAGATAAAAATAAAATACTCAAGCTCGAAAACCTACATTTTAATGATATCAGATGATAACTAAAAGCTTTAAAAATACTTATAATTATCAATACATTAAAATATATATCAATAACTTAATTCAACCTTTTAATCTATTTTCTTTAAGACTAAAGTCTTTTAAATGCCTATAAATTAGACCAAAAGCTAAATTCTCTTTTTGACAATTCTCTCTACAATGAAGTCATAAAATTGTTGAAAAATAAAATATTCAACACATCCAAAAATGTTTGAAAACAGTGTGTAGAAAAACAATGACTTCCTGCTTATCGAAAATTCTGTTTTTACATGGATTGGATTCTTCCCGTGAATCTACGAAGTTCCATGCCATCAATGCAAAACAAAAATTCTGCATTGAAGTGGACTATCGCAACTTAAATTTTCAAACTGTTGCGGACTTTTACCACGAGAGTATTGAAACCATTAAGCCCGATATCATCGTCGGTCATAGTCTCGGGGCATATTGGGCATTAAAAATGTCGCTGTTTCATCGCATTCCTTGTGTGATTGCTAACCCGAGTCTGCATCCAGACTTTCGTGACGACTACCCTGCAATTAATGAAATAGATTTGGATAACGATATTCCACAAATTGCATATATCGAACGTGGCGATGAAATCTTGGATATGTATGAGGCAGAAAAACAACTCGAAGACTATATGCAGGTTCAAGTCATGGATGGTGGACATCATCGTCTACAATGCCCTGAAAATATTAATGATTTAATCCAACATCTCGAATTAAATTACTTAAAAAAATAAATCATAAGCAGCAACGTCGTTTTTATCAGACATAAAAAAGCCTTGTCGTAGACAAGGCTTTTTACATTTTAAAACTGACGCTTAGGCAGCATCTGCTTCAGGACGTGTTTTATCATCTAAAACAGACCAAATATTTAGTCCTAAATCTTTATGCAAGTCAGGCAAATCTAAGAAAATGCTTGCGCCTAAAACTTGGTGTTTACATTTTTCAGCCAATTGTTTCACTGCACGAAGCGTACCGCCCGTCGCCAATACGTCATCCACAATAATTACTTTTTGTGATTCGATTTCAGCTGACATTTCAAGACGATCTAAACCGTATTCAAGGCTATAACCCACACCGACAACAGGTGGTGGTAATTTTCCGGCTTTACGTACCAACACCAAACCTTTGCCTGTACGCTGAGCAAGTAAGCTTGCCAAAACAAAACCACGCGCTTCAACTGCAATAAAGCTATCTACTTCTGCCAATTGCTCAGCTGGAATACTTGCAATTAGGGCATCAGTTAACGATTCGATGTTATTCATAAATAACGGCGTAAGGTCAAAGAAGCAAATTCCTGGTTTTGGGAAATCTTGGACAGTACGAATGTTAGACCACAATGCCGCAGCAGTAGAATTACTCATAATAGGAGAAAATAAATTAAGAAAGGAATGTGTGAATTTTAACGCGATTTGAGAGAAAAGAACAGCTAACCCCCGACCAAAATGCATATTTAAGATACAGTAAATTTACATAAGTTATTGATTATTAATATTGTATTTATTTAAAAAATATCAAATATATATTCTCCTAATCATAAAATAAAAGATTTTATAGATTTTTTCTGCAAGACTTTAGTCTATGAAGATAGAAAAAGCGGTATTTAGAACCCAATTCACAGAAATGAATTCCAATATAGCTTTCAATAGGCATAAATATTGTCAGACAATTTTTCCCAGATCTGGGGGTTTTGATGATATTTATTGTCCCTCACTGCCATTCTGCTTTTAATTTCACTCATTAAACTCTTAGCCACTTTACTTTATCGTTAGAACTGCGTAAAAATTTAACATAAGAGTCTACTGTATAAGGCTAATTAACCTTAAGGTATAAACTTATACAGTTATGAAGTATTTACTGACTTAATTTTGTGTCAGTTTTTGGAGAATGGAATGAAAAAGTATCAGTGCATCGTTTGTGGATGGATTTATGACGAAGCAGAAGGCTGGCCACAAGACGGTATCGTGGCAGGAACGAAATGGGAAGATATCCCAGATGATTGGACTTGCCCAGACTGTGGCGTCTCAAAAGTAGATTTTGAAATGGTTGAAATCTAATAAATAGAATCTAAGGCCATCATCGTTATGGTCTTTTTTTTGTCTTTAAAAAAATATGAAATGTGTTTGGAGTTGAGTATGCACCCTATTGTCATTATTGGTTCTGGTATGGCGGGATATGCCGTTGCACGTGAATTTCGAAAGTTAAATACTGAACTAGAACTTATTATGATCTGTGCGGATGATGCCATTAACTACGCTAAACCGACATTATCCAATGCCCTCGTTGGTAATAAAACTCCTGAGCAAATCCCTCTAGGGGATGCCGAAAAAATGTCGGCTCAACTCAATATGCAAATCATCAATAAGAGTTGGGTTAAATCCATTGATGCAGCAAAACATGAGCTTACTATTGAAAGCCAAAATGGAACTCAAACACAACTATATTCAAAACTCGTTTTAGCAGTCGGCGCAAATCCAATTCGCTTAGCTATTTCGGGTGATGGCAGTGAAGACATTCACGTCGTCAACAATTTAGATCACTACAAAGCTTTCCGTAAACAGCTTGCAGCACGTGAAGATAAACGTGTGGTGATTTTAGGGGCAGGCTTGATTGGCTGTGAATTTGCCAACGACCTCCAAAATACTGGGGCGAAAGTATCGGTGGTCGATTTAGCTCCGCAACCTTTGGGTCGCCTACTGCCGTCTCATGTTGCCGCTAAATTCCAAAGCAATTTAGAAGAAACGGGTATTCAATTCGTTTTAGGTACGACAGTCGACAAAGTGTCACGTATTGAAAATGGTGACTATCAAGTGAGCCTTGCAAATGGTCAAAGCTTAGTGGCAGATGTTGTGTTGTCTGCGATTGGTCTACAGCCTGAGATTAACTTAGCAAAACAAGCCGGCATTCAGACCAGTCGTGGCGTATTAACCAATAAAAGCTTAGAAACCAACTTGGCAGATATCTATGCTGTCGGTGACTGTGCTGAAGTCAATGGTACCCTTCTGCCATACGTGATGCCAATCATGCAACAAGCGCGTGCTTTGGCAAAAACCCTCAATGGCGAACATACCGCAGTGCATTATCCTGCCATGCCTGTAGCTGTTAAAACACCTGCTGCACCTTTAACTGTCCTTCCTGCGCCAATTGATGTAGAAACCCAATGGGAAACAGAAGAGCTTGAAGATGGCATGATTGCCCGTGCGATCGATCAAGATGGCGTATTACGTGGATTTGTACTGCTCGGTGCAACTGCTGGGAAGCAACGCTTAACTTTGACTAAGCAGGTTCCGGACTTGATTCCTGCTTCAGTTTAAGGTTTAAATACAAGGACGTCCTGATAATAATAGACGTCCTTTTTAAAGGAAAATAAAAATGAATAGTGCCCTTCAGTTTAATATTTCACCTTATGCCTCATTTATGCATGAAACTCGCGTAGAGTTAGGCAATGGCATTGAACTTCATGTCGAGGTGGGTGGTCATCCTGAAGATCCTGCAATCCTACTGATTATGGGACTCGGCGCACAAATGTTGTATTGGCCCGATTTCTTTTGTAAGTCCCTAATAGATCAAGGTTACCGAGTTATTCGCTTTGATAATCGTGATATTGGTCTGTCGAGTAAAATTCGTAACCCAGGCCCACGCCTTAACACCTTTAAACTGATGGGACGTTTTGCCTTAGGTCTAGAGAATCAAGGTGCGCCTTATGATCTATACGATATGGCAGACGATGTTGCACTATTAATTGATCGTATGGGACTTGATAAAGTCCATATTTTAGGCGCTTCGATGGGCGGCATGATTGCTCAAATCGTGGCGGCACGCTATCCAGATAAAGTGCACAACTTAAGCTTACTTTTTACAAGTAACATCCAACCCTTACTTCCACCGCCATTTCCAAAGCAATTATTTAGTCTAATTGAAAAACCTGAATCTAACGATGAAGATGGCATTATTAACCATAGCCTGAAAGTTTTTAATATTATAGGCTCTCCAGGCTATATTAATCAGCTTGAAGCGATACAAACTGCACGTAAACTCTATAAGCGGAGTTATTACCCAGCGGGTGTACTTCAACAGTTTTTAGCAATATTATGTACAGGTTCCCTGCTGCAGTTGGATAAACAAATTCAGCATAAAACCATTGTGGTTCATGGAGCTCGTGACCGTTTGCTGCCGCCAAGCCATGGTAAGGCCGTTGCAAAGGCTATTTCAGGTGCTAAATTTGAATTAATTGATGGAATGGGGCATGATATCCCACCGCATTTTATTCCATATCTTAGCGGTTTGTTTGCTGATCACTTTAAATCATAAATTAGGACACTATGGCTGCATTACCATCCTTAAGACAGCTGTCATATCTAGTAACACTGTCAGAAACGCTACACTTTACTGAAGCTGCGCGTCGTTCTTTTGTCACCCAGTCTACTTTGTCTGGCGGGATCATGGAACTTGAGCGTTTACTAGGTGGCGTATTGGTAGAACGCGACCGTCAAAACGTGCGTTTAACTCCTCTTGGCGAACAAGTTGTCGGACGAGCCCGAGTTCTATTGGCAGATGCGCAAGACCTAATGCGTTTAAGTCGTGAAATGAGCGAACCTCTAACGGGTGATTTACATCTAGGGGTCATTCCTACTATTGCGCCATTCTTACTTGCGCCATTATTAGAAGAAGTGCATAAGCAATTACCAAAAATTCAATTGCATTTACATGAAGCACAAAGTGAAAAAATTGTTGAGAAACTCGAGCACGGTAATCTAGATATTGTATTACTTGCTCTTCCTTTCGATACACGTAGCTTGAAAGTTGCAGAAGTAAACAAAGAAAAATTGTTCTTGGTGTACAACAAAGCTGATCAAAATGCAGCTCAAGCGAAATCTCTAGACGACTTAGATTTATCTCGTTTAATGTTGCTTGAAGAAGGCCATTGCTTACGTGATCATGCTTTGAGTGCTTGCCCGATTGGTGAACGTAAAAATGACCATCGATTAAAAGCAAGCTCATTGCCAACTTTGGTTGAAATGGTTTCCGCAGATTTAGGCTTTACCTTATTGCCTGAAATTGCAGTTCATACCAATATGATTAAAGCCAATGAAGATTTGGCTGTGAAAGAAATTGAAGCAAGTCCTACACGCACATTGGCATTGGTAACACGTAAGAGTACACCGCTTCAAAGTGAATTTGATGTATTGCTTCAAATCTTGCAGAAAATCACTAACAATCTACACTAATTAATCAGTGTAAAAATTAAAGAGAGCCCTGTGCTCTCTTTTTTTATTTGGCGGAAATGAATAATGCAGAAGTAATAATGTTGAGATGAATTAAAATTGAAAATGAAAAAATACAGTATCTAAAAAAAGAAAAGGCTAACCCAAATAGGTAGCCTGATAAGGTAATATATGACTTGATGTATATCTCAATTCATCGCCTCGACAATATCTTCACACTAGCCAGATAAGTAAGAAGATAAATACATCTTAGTAAAATATAACTTTCGTTAAAATCACTAGTTTCAGGTATTTTAGATAAAGTATGTCTGATTCATTTTCAAAGGGCTTTTTTTTATTATTGTGTTTTGTGCTATAAAATAACCATTGATGAGAAATAAAACACATTATTTTAAATAGTCACTAATATTTATGTTTAAAATAACTAAGCAATAGGTGAATATTAACTCACATCAGAAACAGTTCAATTTATTAATTGTCAAAATACTGCTTTCACATTTCATTTATTATTTTCAATTCGAATCTAAATCTGATTATTATTTAACCAATACTCTGAAAATAAAAACGAAAAACCTATAAATCTTTGCATTCAACACAATGAAAAACACAGAAAACCATACATTAATTAAATTCTATTATATCACAATAACTTAATTATACTTTGATATATAAATCACTACTTCTAGGTATATTTTTCTAATTCACTTTCATGCACATTATGGAAATGCAATTTGATTAAAAATAATAAATGAGCGAAATGTATGATGAGTGAATTTTTATTACCAGTGCCCGTTTTGATCATTGATCATCAAGCAATGACTTCAAAAACAGTGCTGTTTAACATCTTAGGAAACCTCGGTTATCCTGAAGATCTCATCACATTTTCAGAAAACTTAGCAGATGCAGAACAACAAATTTTCAATCAATTACCCAATTTAATTTTTTTAGTGATCACTCAGCAGTCCGATATCTCTTTCATCCATAAAATCAAAAAGATCTATCCTTCGAGTAATCTCATCATTTTAGTCAATGAACAATCTACAGATTTAACCTTACATGCCATTCAGTTAGGTGCAACCGCCTATATGTTGATTCAACAACCGTTGGAAGACACCTACAACCAACTGAAAACAATTTTAAGAGGTGGCGCTGCATTGCATCCAAGTTTTGCTAAATTTTTATTGAGTGAAACTTCTAGTCCGCAAAATGCAGCACCTAAACAGCTCAGTCTGAATCCAGCTGAATACCAAATTTTAGATATGGTCAGCCATAGCGCGACTCAAGAGCAGATGGTCCGTGAGTTAAAACTTTCAACTTATCAAATTGATGGTTTTGTTAAAAATATCTACCGAAAAATTAGTAGCTACAGCTAAATTTAGTTCAGATAAATGATTCAAAAAAACTTATAAATTAAAAAAATAAAGGGAGCATTGCTCCCTTTTACTTTTCTAACACATTTATTTAAATGCTTCTATAAGCACATGCTGTGAATTGTGTGCTTCCTCACCCTCTTGAACATGCGTACGAATCCAACGCCCATCACTTTGGAGCAACCAAGCTTGCTGATTATCTTTTAAGTAATTCACTAAACCTAATTGATAAATACGCTTTTTCAACGCTGGATCTTCAATTGGGAAACAGGCTTCCACGCGATTAAATAAATTACGATCCATCCAGTCTGCACTTGAACAGAAAATACGTGAATCACCATTATTACTGAAATAATACACTCGAGTATGCTCTAAAAAACGCCCGACAATAGAGCGCACGCGAATATTTTCAGACAGCCCCGGTAAACCTGGACGCAAACAACAAATAGAACGAATAATTAAATCAATCTGTACACCTGCTTGTGACGCTTCGTACAGTTTATTGATCAACTGAACTTCTGTTAATGCATTAACCTTGACTATAATTTGCGCAGACTTACCCGCTTTAGCATTAGTAATTTCATTATCAATATAATTGATGAGTTGAGTATGTAAGGTAAATGGCGCATGCAGCAGTTTTTTTAGCTTCGCCATTTTACCCATACCGGTCAATTCTTGGAAAATACGATGTACATCTTCACAGAGTTCTTTATCTGTAGTTAATAGACCGTAATCCGTGTAGATACGCGCATTTCCCGCATGATAGTTGCCCGTACCTAAATGCACATATCGCACCAATTTATTGTTTTCGCGGCGTACCACCAAAATCATTTTGGCATGAGTTTTATAGCCCACGATGCCATACACGACAACTGCGCCTGCTTCTTGTAATACATTGGCCACAGCAATGTTTGATTCTTCATCAAATCGTGCTCGAAGCTCAATTACAGCGGTGACTTCTTTACCATTACGTGCTGCTTCCGCTAAAACTTGCACAATCTCCGAATCTGCGCCACTTCGATAAAGCGTTTGTTTAATGGCCAAAACTTGTGGATCACGTGCAGCTTCACGCAGTAAATTAATTACCGGTGCGAATGATTCAAAGGGATGGTGCAGCAAAATATCTTGCTTTTGCATCGCACTAAAAATGTTTTCAGATTTTTTGAGTACTTTCGGTATAACAGGAATATGCGCGTCATAACGTAGATGTGGACGTTTAAAGTTTGACAGTAAACGTGCAAGGTTAACTGGTCCATCTACTTTATAGAGTTGCTCTTCTTCTAAATCGAACTCATCAAGCAAATATTCATAAATATGCTGCGGACAATTTTCTGTCACTTCCAAGCGAACGGCGCGACCAAAACGACGTGAATTCAACTCACCTTTGAGGGCTTTAGCCAAATCTTCAACATCTTCATTTAAAGCCAAATCGGCATTACGCGTCACGCGAAATTGGTAGCAACCCGTCGCCGTCATGCCGGGGAACAAATCAGAGACATGTTCATGAATAATTGCCGATAGCATCACATGATGCTCTTTGCCACCGGTTAATTCATCAGGAATCCGAACTACACGTGGCAGCGAACGCGGTGCAGGTACAACGGCTAAGTCAATCTGACGACCAAACGCATCCTTCCCTTCTAAAGTCACAATAAAGTTCAGCGACTTATTCACCAAGCGAGGGAATGGATGTGCAGGATCTAAACTAATTGGGGTTAAAACTGGTGCAACTTGTTCTTGGAAATACTTTTTTACCCAAGCCGATTGTGCAGGGGTTAACTCACCACGGCGTAAGAAGCAAATATCTTCCTCACGCAGTTTAGGTAAAATTTCTTGATTTAAAATACGATACTGGCGCTCAATTGCCGCATGCGCTGTCGCAGAAATTTCATCTAATACTTGTTTTGGTGTTAAGCCATCTGGACTACGGCTTTCATTGCCTAAGTCTAGCTGTTCCATCATTCCCGCAACACGAATTTCAAAAAATTCGTCTAAGTTACGTGAAAAGATCAGCAAGAAATTCATGCGTTCAAGTAATGGATGTATCGGATCAACCGCTTGTTCGAGCACACGCAGATGAAAGTCGAGAATCGATAACTCTCGATTAATATAACGATCATTATAAGTATATTCAGTAGGTACTTGCGCGACTTCAGCTGCGGTATTCATTTCAAACCCATATTAAAAAATGTGTACTGTACTCAGTTTAGTATGCTTCAAATTTGTGACAATTTCATAAAAAAAGCCCATTAATATGAGCTTTTTGTTGTAATTCAAATCACTGCCATGCCATTTGACGAGTGTTTAGATCGTTCTTAATCTGGGATATGGCTATAACGCATATATTTTTGGATCATGCGCTTACGATAATTTAGCTTACGATCTTGTCGATTTTCATCATAATATTTTGGATTAGGTAAAATCGCCGCAATAAATGCCGCTTGCTCTCGGCTCAAACTCCGTGAACTTTTACCAAAATAGTGCTGTGTTGCAGCTTCTACACCATAGATGTTGTCCCCAAACTCAACCGAGTTGAGATATACCTCTAAAATGCGCTGCTTCGTCCACATGCGTTCCATCATCCATGTTGCAACGGCTTCCTGCCCTTTGCGGATAAATGAACGCTTGTTATATAAAAATAAGTTTTTTGCCAATTGCTGAGAAATGGTCGATCCACCTGCAACCACTTTGCCTTTATCTTTATTGCGTTCTAAAGCATTTTGCATGCCTTCCCAATCAAAACCTTTATGTTGTAAAAACTTGCCATCTTCCGCGGCAACAACAGCATGTTTGACATAATCACTAATTTGGTCGTAATCACGCCATTCATGTTTAATCGGTTTGGATGGCTCAGACCAATAATCTAAACGCATCATCATCGTCGATTCCACAGGATGCGTACGCCACCACACTAGACTACCAAAGATCCAAAGCTGCACCAAAAGCACAAGACTGACAAGAATTAACAATGTACGAACAATAAAGGCTTTCATGTCAGTGTGTTACTCCAGAAATTCTGTTTTTTCATGTTAAGCTTATTTTTAAATATTTTGACACAGTACAAGAATAGCATGTCTGAACTCAGCCCTCCTGCTGTATCAACCCGTAAGCTGCAAATCCAAATGTGGTGGATCACGGCACTCTTAATTACCATCAATGTTGGACTCTTTGGCTGGCAAGTGTTGCATGGAATGAACGTAAGCCAACCCGACACACTGGATGCTTTGCGTTGGGGTGCTGATTATGCACCTTTAACCTTTTTAGAGGAACCCATCCGCTTATTCAGCAGTATGTTTTTTCATTTTGGCCTGATTCACCTGATGTTGAATATGTGGGCTTTGTATATTTTTGGCAGTGTTGCCGAGCAAATGTTAGGTCGTTTCTACTTCCTCGGTCTGTATGTTTTAGCAGGACTGATGGGAAGTTTATTGAGTGGGTATTTAACCATTCAGGACAGCTATGCATTATTGGCCGAAGGTGCAGCCAATCAGCAGCTTTTCCCGAGTATTGGTGCAGGTGCATCGGGTGCAGTGATGGGTCTCGGTGCCGCGCTGACGATTATTTCGCTGCTCCCTATGTTACCTAAACAGCAATTTTATCTGGATCAAAAAACCTTATTGATGGTGATGGGCATTAACCTCGCGATGGGCTTTATGATTAGTGGAATTAATAATGCCGCGCATATTGGCGGCATGTTGATGGGCGCTGCATTGGCTTTCATTTGGTATGTGGGACAAAAATTACATCAATCCCTAATCATTCAAATGATCGGTCTAATCGCCGCAGCTGTCGGATGCTACCTGTTTTATCTGCATTGCCAACAATTAATCCAACCGATTTTACCGCTTTGGGAACACTTTATCCTGCTGATGAAGCAATCTTTCGCAGCACGTTAAACAGTGGAATGAACCCTGTGGCTATAACACAGACATGTTGAAAACACGTCAAATTTTGTCTAAATCCAAACTACGCACTAGGTTCTTGCTCCACTTTTAATTAGCTCAACCGTTAACCTTCTCCACGCTTAACTATTTAGTTCACGCAAACTTTCTAAGGGTGGAATATCACAAAGATAACTTAAGCGATAACGTCCGATCAATGTACAGACTATGGTCATTACCAGTGGGAGGATCAACCAAATCTCTGCATGTAGCTGGATGGTCAGTTCCATTTTATAACTGACAATCGCACTGATCACTTCAGCAAAAATACATGCCACAACACCCGAAATTAGCCCCATCAAACCGACTTCCAAACTGAGCATCGACTTTAACTTTTGCTTGGAACTGCCGAAGGAACGCAGTAATGCCACTTCTTTTTTGCGTTCATCCATAAATAAGTTCAAACATGCAACCAAGACTAAAATGCCTGAAATACTGACCAACAGCGCCAAGATAGTAATAATCTGAACCAATACGCTGACGATGCGTTTGATCTCATCCAAAATCAGACTGACATCAATAAACACCGTATTCGAAAACTGCTGAATTAGACCAATTAACTGATTTTTATCTTGCGGTGGAACATAGAAACTCCCCAAATAGCTGCCGGCATTTTCATCCATGGTTTGGGGAGAGAAAATAAAGAAGAAATTTGGACTAAAGCTTTCCCACTCCACACTGCGAAGGTTGATCACCTTGGCTTGTAAAATCCCTTCAGGAAGGCTAAAACTCAGTCGGTCTCCAATTTGAATACCCAGTTCTTGTGCGGTTTTCACTTCTACCGATACTTCATTGACCTGTTGAAACTGCTGATTGCCCGCGATGATTTGATTATCTTTTGGAAAAGTTGCAGCCTGTGTGAGATTCAATTCACGGCGTAATGAATTATTGCTTTTAATTAAGGCATCCGAAAAAGGGAGATCATTTTTGGCAACTAATCGTCCACGAATATTCGGGTACATCGGCGTCCCTTGCCAACCATGCTGCTTGAGTTGTTGATTAAAATCCTGCAACTCAAATGGCGGTAATCCATAGACAAATTGGTTAGGTGTCCCTTGTGGTAATTGTTGTTGCCAACGTTCCAGCAAATCTGTACGTAATACCGCTAAAACCGTAATCAGACTTAGACCCAATGCTAATGCGGTAATTTGAAATGCCGTTTGATACGGTGTGCGTATATACGCTGAGATTTTCGTCCCCCAACTTTTCAAAGCCTTTAAACTGAGCCAGACCATCATATATAGGCCAACACACAGGAAGATGATGGCGCAAATCAGCCACATGGTGAGTTGTAAATTTTCAGTTAATACCACACAAAACACCACCAAACTGAGCGTGCCGAAACTGAGCATCCAAAGTATGGAACGTACAGAACGCTCTTGTTGTCGTATCACCCGTGCTGGCGGTGTCCCTAATAATTGCCAAAGACTCGGAAGAACAAATCCTAATAGCACAATCGCACTGGTGAATATTGCAATTGGAAGTGGGCCAAGCAGCATAGACAGGGCTGAAAACTCTAATTGTAAATTTGGAATCAGCTGTAGCATCAGTTGCAATAAGCCATAACCCAATCCCAGACCAATCAAACTTCCAAACAGGATTGAAAGCCCGAGTACTACCAACAGTAAAGCCAGATAAGCACTTAATATTTGCTGTTTGGTCGATCCAATACAGCGCATCAGTGCAATGGCATCCTGATTTTGTTGGACATAACGCTGGCTGGTTAATGCGATGGCGATGCCACAAAGTAAAATGGTTAAAATATTGGCCACCTGTAAAAACGTTTCTAGGTTGGCAATCGGCTTCATCAAGCGGGTATTGCCTTCACTGGCATTTCTCAGTTTTAAACTACTTTGAGCCGCATCTTGAACCTGCGCATGATCTGAATTAGCAGCACCACTTTCGCTTTGATCACCAAATTTCTGCTTATACAGTTTTTCAAAGCGCTGGGTATTTTGTGCATCTCCTGCCATTAACAGGCGATATTCAATCCGACTCCCGACTTGGATGGCATTGGTTCTCGCCACCTCAGACTGCGCAATCACAACTGTCGGTGAAAAACCACTGAAACCGAGTTCCTGATTGGTGTCATGGATGATTTTGGCACTGACTTGAAAAGCAGCATCAGCAATATTGATCTGATCTCCAACCTTAACACCCAACAAATCCATGGCACGCGGACTTAACCAGACCTCACCTGCTTGTATAGAACGGTTTAGTTTCGGTTCTGTTTCGAGTTCACCTCGTAATGGAAATGCAGCATCAACGGCTTTGACATTGACCATGACAAATTGCTGATCAGTGTGCGCCATGCTGCTAAATAGCGTGACATTCGATTGTTTTAATTGCTGTGCTTTGGCTTGTTGTCGCCACTCTTGTGGAATTGGTTCATTGGCTGTCAGCACCAAGTCTGCTGCCAACATTTCAGCAGCTTGTAGCGCTACTGCATTTTGAATTTGTACATTACTAAACTTTAAAGCCGTGGTGGCACTGATCGCCAAGGTCAGTGCGATCAATAATAAATACACACCCGTGGTTTTAAAACTCAGTTGTAAGAGTGGTCGAAACAGTGCCAAAAGATTCATGCAGCATCTCCTGTTCGATGCTCAATCAATTGACCATTGACCAATTCAAAATGGCGCTGACATTGACGGGCCAAATCGGCATCATGCGTCACCAATACCAAAGTGGTTCCCATTTCACGATTTAACTGAAATAACAGTTGTTCAATTTCCTGTGCCGTTGCACTGTCTAAATTACCTGTCGGTTCATCTGCAAAGATCAGATCGGGTTCACTCACCAAAGCACGGGCAATCGCAACCCGTTGCTGCTCACCACCCGATAAAACTTTAGGGGCTTGATGCGCTTGGCGTTCTAGTCCGACCTTTGCTAACAGTTTTAATGCTTTTTCTTCGGCAGCTTTGACCTGAAAATTTGCTTGTAACCGTAGCGGTAGCATGACATTTTCCAGTGCCGTTAAATGTGGCAACAACTGGAAAGACTGAAAGACAAAACCAATATGGGCCAAACGGACTTGAGCACGCTGTTCTTCATTTAATAGATGAATGTCCTGACCACAGACCCGTAATTGTCCCGAACTGGCCTGATCTAAGGTCGCCAAAATCCCCAACAAGGTGGATTTACCTGAACCCGAACGACCAGTGATCGCAACTTGTTCCCCTGCAAATATTTCAAGATCGAGTTGTTCAAAGATCGATAACTGTTTTTGTGGAAGTTGTATCTTTTGTGTCAATTGCTGTGCAGAAATAATCGCCTGTGGCATGATGTCAACATCTGTCGTGAGTTGGGTCATATCTTCCCTATATGCAAAATCGCATTCAAAATAATCGTCTATTGAGTTACTTGCTGGCTATTGCACTGATGTTCTGCCCGATGCTGCTCTCTGCCAAAACCATTATGATTTTGGGCGATAGCTTAAGTGCAGGTTATGGTGTTTCAGTGCAGCAAGGTTGGGTCCACTTATTACAAAAACGTCTAGACCAACAGTATCCGAAACAACATAAAGTGGTCAATGCAAGTGTCAGCGGTGAAACCACCAGTGGAGCTTTGGCACGACTGCCTAAACTGTTGCAAACTCATCGTCCAGACCTTGTGGTGATTGAATTAGGTGGGAATGATGGTTTACGCGGACAGCCCCCTGCACAAATTCAAAAAAATTTAGCGCAGCTGATTCAAAAAAGCCAACAGGCCAAATCGAAAGTGATTTTATTTGGAATGAAAATTCCACCGAATTATGGCAAGGCATATAGCCAAGCTTTTGAAAATAACTATCAAGTGTTGAGCCAACAGTACAAAGTCAAATTATTACCTTTCTTTATGCAAGGCGTGGCGGGGCATAAAAATTTGATGCAACAAGATCAAATTCACCCAAATGCCAAAGCGCAACCAATTTTGCTGAACAATGCTTATCCATTAATTAAAGCAAACTTATAAATTTAGTGGGTGAAAATGGATTCGTTAAAAAAGGCGCTTCATTTGAGCGCCTTTTTTTTAAATCTTGTATTTACTGTAGTTTGCTTAGAAATCGTAGAAGCTTACTTCACCCGTTTCGAGTGAATACTCAGCGCCCACCACTTTTAATTTGCCTTGCGCAATTAAGTTTTCAAGGACTGCTGAACCATGACGCAGTTGATTTACTGAGGCAAAAACGTTTGAACGTACTGCATGCATTGAAAGTTTTTCAAGGTCATCTTTCAATTCAGTTTGCATAAGTATTTCTACAGATGGACGAACGCGGTTCACAATCGACATCAAATTTGCTGATGGCGGTGTCGCAGGGTTAGTTAAAGCTTCAATAGTAGAATGAATCGCGCCACAGTGTGTATGACCCAATACAATGACCACAGGACATCCAAAACTTTCTGCTGCAAATTCCACGCTACCGACTTGAGACGGTGCCACAATATTACCTGCAACACGAATCACGAATAAATCGCCTAAGCCTTGGTCAAATACCATTTCAGCAGGAACACGTGAGTCTGAACACCCTAAAATAATCGCAAAAGGTTCTTGGCTTTCGGCCATTTCAGCACGTTGTTGATGCGTCAAAAGCTTTGGGTGATTCGTTTCACCGTCTACAAAACGTTGATTCCCTTTTTTTAAACGATCTAAAGCTTCTGCTGCTGTTAGCATGTTCTAATTACCCTTATCCGAAGTTGCAATATTTTAATCCCAGTCGAATCGATTGTCACTTGCAAAAACAATTGCTATGAATTTTTTATAAGACGATGCTACTTGATAGAAAATGCTACTCTACATTCATCAAAAAAAAATATTTTTTCTGTAATGGTTCACATTATTAAAACGCAAGTTTAACCACGTCAAAAAAGCAATGGATGACAAAGGTCATTTTTAATTTACAATATATTTCATAAATATACGCTTTTACTATTTCAGCGCATTCTGATAATAGTCATATAAATGATCTAAAAAATATATCGATTCGATTTAACTGGGGTAAACGTCAATGAAAGGACATCATTCACGCGTTTTTGTCTTTTTTAAGCTAGCAACAATTTGCTGTATGACGTTTATTGCCAACCATGCTTTGGCTGCAAATCCGTCTCCCATCAGCAAAAACCTGGCTGTACCCTCTATCGTGCAAAACTATTTGAGCCAAGAACGTAAAGCGGCTGGTTTAGTCACACATAGTGTTCAAGTCGGCAATGTGAATTGGAGTTATAGCGAAGGCGGTCAACGCTCTAAACCTACCATCTTGCTGATTCATGGTTTAGGCGGCACACGTGATAATTGGAATCGTGTTGCGCATTATTTAACACCGAACTATCACGTGATCATCCCTGACCTTCCGGCCAATGGCGATACCCATGTCCCTGTCGATTTTGATGTCTCTGTGCCGAATGTCACGGAACAACTACGCCAGTTTGTCCTTAAAATAGATATTGAAGATAAACTGAATGTTGCAGGTCACTCATTGGGTGGTTCCATTGCCACGGTATATGCCTCTCAATATCCTTTTGATACCCAAAGTTTATTTTTACTCAACAGCGCGGGCATTTATAAACAAGCCAATACCAGTTATACCCGTGACCCGTATAAACTTAAAAATTTAATCGTTTCAAAACCGGGGGATTTAGATGATGTTATGCATAAACTCATGCAGAATCCGCCTAATGTTCCGACAAAGCTTAAAGAAGCGCAGGAAAATATCTTAATTGCGCGTGCGCCCTTCACCAGTAAAATGATCGATCAAGTCGTCACGCTCAATCGAATCTACACCCCTGAAACTTTTGCTCGATTAACACGAACGGTGGAAGCCCCAACCCTGATCCTTTGGGGCAAACAAGATAAAATCTTTAATGTGGAAGTGGCAGGCGAACTCAAGTCTTTACTGAAACGTGCAGAAACCCCAGTGATTTTAAATAACGTCGGTCATATGCCAATCTTAGAAGCCGAACAACAAGTTGCAGACCATTACTTACCTTTCCTTGCGAAAAGTCAAAAGTTTAAAAACCCTTTGGTAGATAAACTGATTCAGTTAAACTGAGCATTCGCCATTTTTAGATACCCATCACTGGGACTTCAGGGAAAGTATGCAGAAAAACCCGATGATTGAGCAGTTGATTGACGCTCAACTGAACTTTTTAGATCAGAGCTTTTCACACAATGATACCGTAGCCACTGAATTCACCCATTTTTATCAATGGTTTCGTAAACAATCTTTGCAGCAGATTTGGAGCTTTGATCAAATCAATGCCTTGTTGCAGAAACAAATTTTAAATACCCCTGCAAGTCAATTTCTGATTGAGCAAATTGCTGAACATATCAAATTTGCACTGATTCATCCTGCAAATGACAGCACCACGATTGCCGAAATCATCCCAGTATTGACCATCGATAAAATTGCGCAGTATGTGGCAAGTAAACAAGGACATCGTCAGCGTTTAATTCATACCATGGTCAACAATCCTGCATTTTCAGCCATGATCAGTCAATTGATTCAACATGCGATACAAGATTATTTAGATAATTCGGTGATTGCAAAATCGGTACCCGGTGTTTCACGATTTATGAAAATGGGGAAATCGGTACTGGAAAATGTCACTGATACCAATTTAGATAATGCAGTCAGCAAATACTTACAAAAGAATATTTTAAAGCTCAGTCAAATGAGTGAAACCGTGTTAAATCAGCACTTTGATGATCATAAGCTGTACCATTTTCAAGCCAATTTGTGGCATAAAATTAAAGCGCTGCCAGTTTCAGTATTAAAGAACTATGTTGAAGTTCAGGACTTGCCGCAAACAGTTGCCATGGGTCATGAAATTTGGGATTTTATGCGACAGGCCGAGTACATGAAACAGCAAGTGCATGATGGCGTATATGCTTGGTACGTGCGTAATGCAGAACGCCCTTTTGATTTATTGCTACGTGATTTAAATATTGATGAAGCACTGATTCAGCATGAACTTCAAAACTTACTCTATCCTATCGTTCAACAAATGATTGAGTCGGGTTATTTGCGTGAGCGTTCACGTCTCTATTTAGAACAATTCTACTACTCAAGTGAAGCACTGAAAATTTTAAATATCCCAACATAAAAAAAGCCGCGTTAAGCGGCTTTTCTTTTGGACATACTTAGAACTGGTATTTCAAACTTGCATAATAAGCTCGACCCGGCTCGTTATATGTTTGGTTGACCGTTTTATCACGCAGTTTTTGCTCATCAAATAGGTTATTCACACCGATACGAGCACTTAAAGCCGCATTAAATTTATAACCAAAGTTAATGCCTGCAATGCCATAACTTTTCACGCTATCCATCGCCAAGCCATTTTTGCTTTCAAGACTGGTTTCTGCATATTGACGTGGTTTTTGACGACCATATTGGGTATAGACAAAGTTACTGTCTAATCGATCCGTGATGTTGTAGTTCAAAATAGAGTTTATGGTGTAATTTGGAATCACTGAAAGTGGATTGCCTGTACGTTTATCTTCAGAGTTGATCATATAGGTGACGTTATTGGTCCACGTGATATCACCCCAGTCCAAAGAAATACTTCCTTCAACACCTTCCACCAAGGCTTCTGGCGTATTCATCCAACGCAGTACATTATATGTTGTTCCATTTACTTCTAGTTCTTCTAGACGTGTATCCCCTGCAACGATCTTATTTT
Source organism: Acinetobacter amyesii (assembly GCF_023499985.1). Lineage (NCBI taxonomy): Bacteria > Pseudomonadati > Pseudomonadota > Gammaproteobacteria > Moraxellales > Moraxellaceae > Acinetobacter > Acinetobacter amyesii. The sequence continues at coordinate 204,951 of NZ_JAMCOU010000006.1, forward strand.
TATAATCATTACGGAACCATGCAAAGCTTGCATTTACGATGTCTTTTTCAAACTGTACACCTAATTCTTTATTCACTGAAGTTTCAGGTTTGAGATCGCCATTACCTTGTAATAGACATTGGCTCAGCCCAATCGGACAGCCATTACCGCGAGTGCTTAACAGATAACCTTCCGCATTTTGGTACATATTAGGTGCTTTATACGCCTTAGCCACACCACCTTTTAATGTCCAATAGTCGCCAAGCTTTTGCGTAATATTCAGACTTGGACTCCAGCTATCACCCGATTTACTATGATTATCATAGCGTAGTGCCAAAACGACATCGGTGCTCTCGCCCAAGTTCATATTGTTTTCAATATAAGCCGATGCAATCCGTGAATCCATGTGTGAACGGTCACCTGAAGTCAGCGCATCACCAAAACCGCCTGCGCCAGCTTGTGTATTAACCGTATCGGTAAAGTCATCTTCGACCCACTCAGTGCCTAAAGTTAATACCTGTGGAACATACCATTGGAACGGCAGATTGGCTTCTGCATTAAAGCGAATGGTTTCTAGATGTGACGTTTGTTTATTCTCGAGATTATTAATCTGTCCCTCAGTACTACCGCCTGTTCCTTCAGGTAGGCGTTTATTTTTGGTTTTGTCATATTGCGCAATGAGTTTACTATCGCCCCAACCCCACGTACCTTCATGGGTTAATGCAAAACTATCACGATAAATGGTATTGGTTTCTTCACCGATTAAAGCCGATAAGATTGGCGCTTTGTTTGGATCGGCTGGATCAAATACACTGTTTTGACTATCGCCTGCAAAACGGTTGCCTTGACGGCCAACACTTGCGTCAAACATCAAGACTTGTTGATCATTCAACTGCCAGGCCAATCGCCCAGCAATATCTTTATTCTCTACGCCTTCTCGACCCGCCATACGCGCGCCATTGTCCATTAATGCATTAATATCCGCAGCATCTGAATCGGTTTTGTTATAACTACCGTAGAAACGATATGAAAGGACATCTTTGAGAATTGGCCCGCTTAAGTTAAAGCTTTCACGGTGACTTGCACCCTCTTTAGCGTCTTCAGGCTGATTGGTAAAAACCTCGGCAGAACCATGCACGTCGTTGGTCACTTTCTTGGTTTTAATATTGACCACACCACCCATCGTACCTGAACCATAACGCGCTGCTGCTGGACCACGCAGCACTTCAATCGATTCAATGGCATCTGCAGGTACCCAGTTCGAATCGCCACGTGTATCACGCTCACCGCGCCAGCCATAACGTACTGAGTTTCTCGAATTTACAGGCTTGCCATCAATTAAGATCAACGTGTTTTCAGGCCCCATACCACGGATATCAATCTGACGGTTATTACCACGTTGGCCTGTGGCACTGTTACCAGTCAAATTCACACCCGGCATACGGCGCACATACTCTGAAATATCATTCACAACCGGCATTTTTTCTAAATCTTCTGCCGTAATTTTTGAAGCACCTAATGATTGTTTAACTTGTTCTGCTGCAGTAACAACAATGGTTTCCATCTTCGTTACGGATTCATCTGATGCTTCAGTGTGCACATTTTCTGCATGCGTCAAACTTACCAATGCACAGAGTATTGAAAGTGTAAGCGTTGATTTTAATAGTTGTTTGGTCATTGAGTGCTTCCAAATAAACGTATTTATGGAGAAATCTAGAATAATGTGTTGCACATTGTAACCAACACAAATGATATTGCAATTAATTTTAATAATCATTATCATTTGTATTTGTGATATCACTTATTATTTTGATGTAAAAACCCTAGAAATATCTGAAAATCTTCGTTTTTTTGATTTAGACAATAAAAAAGCCGCAAGGTTGCGGCTTTTTATAAAAATACTGAACTTATTTGAAATAAGCACCTTCAGTATTACTGTGATCCGTTTGGTCAACAACACGCATTAACTCAGGTACATGCTGCTTCAATGTTGTTTCAACACCTTGTTTCAAGGTTAAATCGATTGAAGAACAACCTTGACAACCACCACCGAATTTAAGCACTGCAGTTAAACCATGTTCTGCATCTTCAACCACCTCTACCAGTGCACAGTTACCACCATGACCTGCAAGGCCAGGGTTAATTTCTGACTGTAGAACATAAGTGATACGCTCTTCTACAGAGGCATCTGGACCCACACGTGGCACTTTTGAGTTTGGTGCACGGAATGTTAACTGACCACCAAAACGGTCTTTGTTATAGTCAATCACCGCATCCAAAAGATATGGAATAGACGGTGTGTCAATAAATGCAGGGAAATCTGGATAGTCTTGTTTATAGTCTGTAGGCACAACTTCTTCTGGTGCACTGTAAGCCATACAACATTCAGCACGTGGCGTACCCGGATTTTCCACAAAAACACGTACACCAATGCCCGGTGTATTTTGTTTATCCAAAAGATCTTTCAAATACTCTTGGGCATTTGGAGTGATCAATAGGTTTGGAATTTCTTCAGCAACTGCTGTGCTGTTGTTCTCAGTCGACATTACAATATTTCCTCAAGCTGAAGTCGCTATTTTAACTTAAGATGCGGGGCATTAGAAAAAAATCAACTAAAATTGTCGGATTTATTCTGAAAGTTCACGCTTTAGGCAGATTTAATGGCATTATTGAGCATAAATTTTAACAAGTAGAATAGTCATATATGTTGGGTCTACCCTTTAACCACACCGTGACCATTATCCTGATTACGGTGGTGATTTCACTGATTGCATTTTCAAATCAGAAAGTTATGAATCGATTGTTATTTTGGCCACCGGCCCTCAGTCGTGGCGAGTATGACCGATTTATTAGCCATGGCTTTATTCATGCAGATGGCGCGCACCTATTGTTCAACATGATTACCTTATTTTTCTTTGGTAGCGTGATTGAAAGTTTTTATCGCCAATATTTCTTCGACATGGGCTTTGTATTGTTTTACTTGGGTGGCTTGATCGCAGCGATTATTCCGAGTTATTTAAAACATAAGCATGATACCCATTGGGCAAGTTTAGGGGCTTCTGGGGCGGTATCTGCAGTACTCTTTGCGTATATCTTGTTTGAACCGTGGAAACTGATTTTTGTATTCTTTATTCCTGTTCCTGCGATTATTTTTGCCGTGCTGTATGTGGCTTATAGTATCTGGTCAGGTAAACGTGGCAACAGCAACATTAACCACAGCGCACACCTTTGGGGCGCAGCGTATGGTGTAATCATGACGATTATTCTTGAACCAAAACTCATTCCACATTTCTTAAGTCAGTTATTAAACGTTCCTTTCTAACGTTAAGTCTAAAAAATCAGCTGGATTTAACCTGAAAATGACAGCCTAAACCGTTTCAGTTTAGGCTTTTTTATTGTGCTGCGTTAAATCGAAATGTCCTTTAATTTTTTCTTTAGCCACTTTCCCACATTTACAGCACCGTACTTTGAATATCGAGCTATACAATTTCACAGCAGATTGAAACGCTATCTACCCTTGCCCTGATTTAAACTGAAATGACACAGAATAAAAAAGGGAAATTCCAATGAAAATAGTCCTGATGTTCTCAAGTTTGCTGTTGACCTGCGTGTTGAGTGCTTGTGCCGTTCACACTCGTGAAGGCAGTATCGTGGTCGACCCAGATCGTAATCACTATCCTTATAATTATCCAGATCGCCATGGCGACTTTTGCCCGCCCGGACAGGCTAAAAAAGGCCGTTGTTGATTTGCCATTGCTGATTTCATGCCCTCTTCTTTTAAGCCTTCAAACCGAAGGCTTTTTCAATTCCGGCAATAAAATTTGAAGCTGTATATTCTACGAAAGTTCACAAAAGCACATGACAAATCATATAAATCTGGCACTTTATGCCACCCTATTTTTTAATTTGGCATAGATAATGTATACATCTGTATATTAATGACAAAATTAGCTGAGATATTTTGCATGTCAAGTTCAACTGAAGGTCTTCAATTTCCCATTTCGGCTTCAAACCAAAAGCCGAGTACATCTAAAACTGGTCGTGAAATTATCGCTGAAGCCTTAGCTGCAGTTGACCATCACTCTTCTGTACGTGCAAAACAAGAAAAAAACTGGCGTAAAAAATATCCTGAATATTTTAAAGCCTTGGTTGAACAAGGAATTCAATCATCTGAAGCTGCGATCAACATTGCTGAGCAAGGTTTAAATAAAGCGCATCACGTCTTTGAGTTTTATCGTAATCAAGAAAAGTATACGCTCAAAGATGCAGTAGCTTTGACTGCACATCCGCTGCATACCGTGAAATTAAAAGGTGAAAGTGACGCAGCGCCTGAGTGGTATGTGCCCTATCATGGTCAAAAACTTCAAGGTGAGGCTTTACTGGCTCAGATTCAAAAATGGCAAGATGCTGGCATCATTGAAGCCAGTCATGCCGACGCATTACGTGAAGCCATTGCACACCCAGAATGGTTCGATTTGTCAGATCGGACTATGGTGCTTTTTGGTGCTGCCTCCGAAGCTGGCCCTCTGACGTGGTTAGCAAAATGGAAAGCCAATATTGTGGCAATCGACCTCAATAATGAACGTGTTTGGGATCGAATCTTAAGCACGGTTCAGGCCGGTAATGCCACTTTATATGCACCAAGTCTCGACGCTGTGCATGAAGACACACCCATTCAAGAACTAAAACACAAATTGGGCGCCAATTTACTGACACACATTCCTGAAATTGCACAATGGCTTGCACAAAGTGAACATCAACTAGATCTGGCTGCAATTGCCTATTTAGATGGTGAAAAGCATGTTCGTGTTGCAATGGCAATGGACAGCATCATGGCCTATGTCAGCCAACAAAAAGCCGACACCAGCTTGATGTTTATGTGTACTCCGACCGATGTCTATGCGGTTCCAGAAGAGATTGTTACGGCAGCGCAAGCCAAATTCCAAAACCGTGCTTCTGCACAAAAACTATTGACACAAAGTATTGCCAAAGTCACAGGTCAGCATTTCTTTAAGCAAAATAATGAGCAAACCACCACAGCAGACAATGGAAAATCCTATGGTATTGCTGACTGTCTAGTGGTGGAACAAGGTCCAAACTACGCACTCGCAAAACGTATCCAACAATGGCGCGCAACTGTCGCACGTCAAAATGGTCAGCGGGTTAGTATCAATATTGCGCCATCCACCACGACCCGCTCAGTGACGAAGAACCCATTATTAAAGGCAGCATTTAATGGTGCGAGTTTATTTGATGTGGAATCATTCCAACCTGAAACCACCAATGCACTCATGGCAGCTTTATGGATTCACGACTTGAGAAACCCTCAATCGGTTGCTAACCCTGAAACGGCGCTAGACCATCCATTAGAACTCATGATGCATGGTGCCAACCATGGTGGCTTATGGCGTGTGGCTTATTTGGCGCGTACTGCCTTACCTTTTGCAGCGCTGTATGGTTTTGCTGAAGAGAAATTACCCGTGAAAAAAGTATTGGGACTGTTTAAAAAAGCGTAACGGCATTGGTTCAAATAAGTGTTGAACTTTGCAAAGCTTCAACTCGCTAGTTTGATTGTTCTAATTCAGCTCTCAGTCATCCCATTAAAATCGGTGATGTCTGAGATAAAGCCAAAAAAAACGCTGCCGAAGCAGCGTTTTTTATATCTGGAATTTGAGTTACTTAGAACACTTTCAAGAATAACCAGTACAAGCAACCTGATAGACAGATCGTTGCAGGTAAAGTGAAGACCCAAGCCGATAGAATGGTCTTCACTGTTGCAAAGTTCAAACCTGACTTATTCGCAACCATGGTACCTGCAACCGCAGAGTTAAGTACGTGTGTAGTCGATACTGGCATACCAAAACCATCCGCAGCAGCAATCGTTGACATAGCAACAAGCTCGGCAGACATACCCTGACCATAGGTCATGTGGTTTTTACCAATACGCTCACCTACAGTCACGACAATACGTTTCCAACCCACCATGGTTCCAAGACCCAGTGCCAATGCAACAGCGACTTTTACCCATGTTGGAATGTACTGTAAGAAGGAGTCTAAGTGACTACGATATTCCTTCACAGTTTTTTGTTCAGCTTCTGCCATTGCTGGTAGTTGTTCAGCTTTATCTAGACGTTTAAAAGCAGTGGTACTGAGGTACATATCATTACGAATCGAAGATACTTCTTGTTCAGGAATATCTTTTAAGTCGCCATACTGTGCAACACGCTCACCTAAATGATCGGTCAAACTTGCCAAAGCTGGCACAACTTCTGGGCTGACTTCTTTGGTTTGAATGTATTTGGTGAGTACATCACGCGCTTGTGCATCAGGAATATCCTTATGCTCTGCGTAGATCGCAGTCGCAGTTTGAGCAGATAACTGATGGAAAGATTGAATATGTTGATTATCTAAGTTCTTATTCAATGAATAAGCCAATGGCACACAACCGATCAAAATCAGCATGATCAGACCCATACCTTTTTGACCATCATTTGAACCGTGCGCAAAACTTACACCTGTACAGGTAAAGATCAAAATTGCACGAATCAGTGGTGGTGGCGGCTTATTGCCTTCTGGTGGCTGAAACAATTCTAGCTGTTTGCGGAAAATACGCTTCACCAACAAGAAAACTAGGGCTGCAAATGCAAAACCAATCAGTGGAGAGAACAATAACGCCTTACCGACTTTAAGCACCTGCTCCATATCTACACCGCTCGCACCACCGCCTGCATTTAACAGGTAGTTCATGATGCCAACGCCAAGAATAGAACCAATCAAAGTATGCGAACTAGACGCCGGGATGCCTAAGAACCAAGTCCCTAAATTCCACAAAATCGCTGCGATCAGCATTGCGAAAACCATGGCAAAGCCAGCACCTGAACCGACATTCATAATCAATTCAACAGGTAATAAGGCAATAATGCCGTAAGCGACTGCACCACTGGCAACCATTACACCCAGAAAGTTACAGAAACCTGCCCACATTACCGCAACTGGTGCTGACAAGGCGTTGGTATAAATCACTGTTGCCACTGCGTTTGCAGTGTCATGGAAACCATTTACAAATTCAAAGCCAAGTGCGATGAATAAGGCTGTGCCCAATAAAATCATTGAATAAAGACTTAAAGGCGGAACATGCGCTAAATCGGCAGTCACCTGAAAACCAATATAAATCAACGTTGAAATAATCACCGTTAAAAATACCGGCATAAAGAATTTCGGTGTAGGCACATGAACATTCGTGGACTTTTGAGGAGTCGACGTGTGCGCTGAATCTACGGGAGTTTGTTTAGAATTCATGCAGGCAGGAATAGAGGATTTTAAAATCCCCATATTGTTCAATTTAATTATGACAATTATATGACAAAGCGGTGTCATATAAAGCAATTTTTCATGCTTTATTTGTTTTTTTTAAGTGTTAAAAACCGACTTCCCTACTCTACTTTCATAAAGTAAATCAGTTATTTAATCTGCGTATTTAAACTTTATTTTCTTTGAAACCCAATATTTCAACTTATATTTCATCTGTCATGTTTTTTTGTCATATTGCATAGCCCTGCTGGATGTTTTTTAATCTTGCCTGAGCAATATGACAAATTCATGAAGCTTTCCATACATTTATATGAAATTAGAATATGAAATTAGCAAGTTGCAATATTGCTCATTAATTCAACAAGCTAATAATTGCGCGCTGTGAAGATGATTGAATATCAATAAAACTGCAATGAATTCTGTTAATATATTTGCCGATTTTATATTCCATCGGATTGGGGTTATTTATGTCCACGCTTGCCACCCTAAAAGAGCTGCTCGCTCAACGGATTCTGATTATCGACGGTGCAATGGGTACCATGATTCAGCGTCATAAACTCGAAGAAGCTGACTACCGTGGTGAGCGTTTTGCAGATTGGGCATCTGACCTCAAAGGCAATAATGACCTATTGGTGTTGACTCAGCCGCAAATTATTCAAGGCATTCATGAAGCCTACCTCGATGCTGGCGCAGACATCATTGAAACCAACAGCTTTAACGGCACTAAAGTTTCAATGTCTGACTACCACATGGAAGATTTGGTATCAGAGATCAACCGTGAAGCAGCGCGTATTGCCAAAGCAGCTTGTGAAAAATACTCAACGCCTGAAAAACCGCGTTTTGTAGCAGGTGTGCTTGGCCCGACTTCACGTACTTGCTCGATCTCGCCAAATGTAAATGACCCAGCATTTCGTAACATTACTTTTGATGAACTGAAAGAAAACTATATTGAAGCTGCGCATGCCCTGATTGAAGGCGGTGCAGACATTCTTTTAATTGAAACAGTATTCGATACCTTAAACTGTAAAGCTGCCATTTTTGCAGTGAAAGAAGTCTTCAACCAAATTGGCTACGAATTGCCATTGATGATTTCAGGCACGATTACCGATGCCTCTGGCCGAACTTTAACTGGCCAAACTGCTGAAGCGTTCTGGAACTCTGTGCGTCATGGTGATTTATTGTCGATTGGCTTTAACTGTGCCCTAGGTGCAGATGCCATGCGTCCGCATGTAAAAACCATTGCTGACGTTGCCGATACTTTTGTTTCGGCGCATCCGAACGCTGGCTTACCAAATGCCTTCGGCGGTTATGATGAAACCCCTGAACAAACCGCTGCCTTTATTAAAGAATTTGCAGAAAGTGGCTTGATTAACATCACTGGCGGCTGCTGCGGTACAACGCCGGATCACATCCGTGCTATTGCCAATGCCGTAAAAGACATTGCGCCGCGCCAAGTGCCAGAAACCAAACCCGCTTGCCGTTTAAGCGGTTTAGAGCCGTTCAACATTACAGAAGATTCGCTGTTTGTAAACGTCGGTGAACGTACCAACGTGACAGGTTCTAAAAAATTCCTACGTTTAATCCGTGAAGAAAACTTTGCCGAAGCTTTAGAAGTTGCACAGCAGCAAGTTGAAGCCGGTGCTCAGATTATCGACATCAACATGGATGAAGGCATGCTGGATTCAGAAGGCGCAATGGTGCACTTCCTGAATCTTGTAGCCTCTGAACCTGAAATTTCACGTGTGCCGATCATGATTGACTCATCTAAATGGGAAATCATTGAAGCGGGCTTAAAATGTGTACAAGGTAAAGCGGTTGTTAACTCGATTTCCTTAAAAGAAGGCTATGACGAGTTCGTTGCAAAAGCACGTTTGTGCCGTCAGTATGGCGCTGCCGTAATTGTTATGGCCTTTGACGAAAATGGTCAGGCCGATACAGCTGCACGTAAAAAAGAAATCTGTAAGCGTTCTTATGATGTATTGGTCAATGAAGTGGGCTTCCCTGCTGAAGACATCATTTTTGACCCGAACGTATTTGCCGTGGCAACTGGTATTGAAGAACACAATAACTATGCTGTGGACTTTATTGAAGCGACAGGTTGGATCAAACAGAACTTACCGCATGCGATGATTTCCGGCGGTGTGTCTAACGTATCGTTCTCATTCCGCGGTAACGAGCCTGTACGTGAAGCGATTCACTCAGTGTTCTTATACCATGCCATTCAGCAAGGCATGACTATGGGTATCGTCAACGCAGGTCAAATGGCGATTTATGATGATATTGACGCTGAACTGAAAGCTGCGGTTGAAGATGTGATCTTGAACCAAAATCAAGGTGAAAGTCAGCACGATGCAACGGAAAAGCTACTTGAAGTGGCTGAAAAATACCGTGGTCAAGGTGCTGCGCAAAAACAAGTGGAAAACTTGGAATGGCGTGAGCTTCCAGTTGAAAAACGTCTTGAGCATGCGCTTGTAAAAGGTATCACCACCTTTATTGATGAAGATACTGAAGAAGCACGCCTGAAAGCTAAACGTCCACTCGATGTGATTGAAGGTCCGCTGATGGACGGCATGAATGTGGTAGGTGATTTGTTCGGTTCAGGCAAAATGTTCCTGCCGCAAGTCGTGAAATCTGCACGTGTCATGAAACAGGCTGTAGCTTGGCTGAATCCGTTCATTGAAGCGGAAAAAACAGCTGGCCAATCTAAGGGTAAAGTCCTGATGGCAACCGTGAAAGGTGACGTACATGACATCGGTAAAAATATCGTGGGCGTAGTACTTGGCTGTAATGGTTATGACATCATCGACCTTGGCGTGATGGTGCCTTGCGAGAAGATTCTGCAAACTGCCATTGATGAGAAAGTCGACATTATTGGTCTATCTGGCCTGATTACGCCGTCACTGGATGAAATGGTTTTTGTTGCGAAAGAAATGCAGCGCAAAGGCTTTAATGTTCCATTGATGATTGGCGGTGCAACCACTTCTAAAGCGCATACGGCAGTGAAAATTGATCCACAATATTCAAACGATGCAGTCATTTATGTTGCCGATGCATCTCGTGCGGTGGGTGTAGCAACAACTTTACTTTCTAAGGAAATGAAGCCAAAGTTTGTAGCAGAAACCCGTGCTGAATATGAAAAAGTCCGTGAGCGTATTGCTAACAAACAGCCGAAAGCAGCGAAACTGACGTATGCTGAATCGGTTGAAAATGGCTTAAAAATTGACTTTGCTGCCAATGCGCCTGCGAAGCCAAACTTTATTGGTACGCAAACGCTGACCAATTATCCATTGGAAACATTAGTTGAATACTTTGACTGGACACCGTTCTTCATTTCTTGGAGTTTGGCAGGTAAATTCCCTGCTATCTTAACTGATGAAGTTGTAGGTGAAGCAGCAACTGACTTGTATGAACAAGCACAGACCATGCTAAAAGACATCATCGACAACAAACGTTTTGATGCTCGTGCTGTGTTTGGTATTTACCCTGCAAATCGTTCAGCAGCGGATTCGGTTGAAGTGTATAGCGAAGATGGTCAATCGGTTACGCATACCTTCCATCACATTCGTCAACAGTCTGACAAAGTGACAGGTAAACCAAACTTGTCATTAGCGGACTTTATTGCGCCTAAAGGTGTCGCAGAAGACTACTTGGGCGGTTTCACTGTATCGATCTTTGGTGCAGAAGAAATGGCCAATGAGTACAAAGCTAAAGGCGATGACTACTCTGCAATTCTTGCACAATCTTTAGGTGACCGTTTTGCGGAAGCGTTTGCGGAGCATTTGCACGAGCGCATTCGTAAAGAGTTCTGGGGCAACCAAGCTTCTGAAACCTTAAGCAATGAAGAATTGATTAAAGAGAAGTATATAGGCATCCGTCCTGCGCCGGGCTACCCTGCTTGTCCTGAGCATTCTGAAAAAGCACCACTCTTTGACTGGCTCGGTTCGACGGATAAGATCGGTACGCAATTGACTTCTAGTTTTGCAATGTGGCCGCCTTCATCTGTCAGCGGTTTCTACTATGCAAACCCTGAAAGCCAATACTTTAACGTGGGTAAAATCGCAGGCGATCAGCTTGAGGATTATGCAAAGCGTAAAGGCTGGACGCTGGATGAAGCGAAACGCTGGTTAGCGCCGAATTTGGATGATTCAGTTCAATAATTAGTTTGAAAAAATCCCCTCGTGTGAGGGGATTTTTTTATTTATAATCAAAAATCTTAAAAAGACATAAACGAATTTTATAAAATTGAAAAAAATATTCTTACTTTTAGTTTTACCTTTTATTTCATCTTTTACTTTTGCAAAATGTAAAGCTAGTAATGTTTATGATGAAATTGCTTGTTATGAAAAAGAACTACAATTTAATAAAACCAAGCTCAACCAAACTTATCAAAAGCTATATAACACTATGAATGAGGAAGGTCAGAAAATTTTAGAAACCTCTCAAAAGAATTGGTTGTTATATAAAAATAGTCATTGTAATGAACTCGTATCTTATCTTTCTAGTGGCGTATAAGGTGCGGGATCTAAGTTAATCAATCTATCATGTAATGCTGATCTTATTGATCAGAGAATCAAGCAATTAAATCAGTTAGAATAATAGCCCCCTACCTTTAGCCTTTAAAAATAAAATGAACTTTTTTTAATTTTGTGAATAGTTGGTGGCTCGAAATGATTATGGAAATAAGCTTTGGTATTGTGTGTTTAATAGGATCCGTTTTTGTATGGAAATACACACATTCACTAATCTGGATTATCATTTTTATGTCATGCTTTGCACACATGGGATCACTTATTATTGATCATTTTCGTACACAAAAAATTAATGATGCCATGCAATCAAAACATAAAGTCAAAAAATGCGGCACATATACAGGTCATTCAACAATTCTGCGAGGAAGTCATCGCAACTCATGGCAACAAATTATTTTCCATTTCACAATGTTAGATGGTAAAAATCTTAGTTTCCCTGAATCAGATCAAATTTCTATGACTGGAAGCCATTTTGAATATTTGGAAAATCCACCACAATCAGTTTGTTTAACCTATGCAGAAAATTATTCAGATAGATTTGGTTATTATTTTTTGACTGATATCCATTTCAACAAAAACTTAATTAAAAAATAATCTATCCTAGTAAAACAATAGACATGTCTTAAAGAATGGGAATCTCACTAAATCAGATGTATTGGGATTCCTTTATAGGAAATTTCAAAAAACGCTAAAAGACCACTCATCAATCTGTCCTAGCACCTACCCATTCCTCCTCCCCCTTGCTAAGCAATGCGTCTCATCCCAGAGTGAGAGGGAGCTTTCATTGTGAATTAGAAACTTTATGAATTTATTAATGGATATTACCCCTATAATAACCTTTACGCATTGATTTAAAACAAAATGAAAGTAAGGGTTAGGGAGAGGTAAAGTTTCAAAAGCTCAATCTATACTTTCCAAACCATCCGTTTTTACATTATTTAATCAGCAAAAAACTTCAAATTCCTGAATAATTAAAACTTAGAACTCTCCCCTATAAATACAGATTGGTACATCCATGAAAAAACTCATGAACGGTGCAGAAAACATCGTAATTGAAATGTGCAAAGGCTTTGTTCTTGCCCATCCAGAACTCGCATTTAACGAGTCGCACAAAATCATTTCACGCAAAGAAAAGCACAATAACGTGGCATTGATCAGTGGTGGTGGTAGCGGTCACGAACCTGCCCATGCAGGCTTTGTAGGCACAGGCATGTTAGACGCTGCCGTATGTGGTGATGTATTTGCATCTCCATCGCAAATTCAGGTCTATAAAGCTTTACAGCAAGTCGCAACTGACAAAGGCGTGCTGATGATCATCAAAAACTATTCTGGCGATATGATGAATTTCCAGAATGGCGCAGACCTTGCAACTGAAGACGGCATTAAAGTTGACTATGTAAAAGTGGCAGATGACATTGCGGTTAAAGACAGCCTATATACAGTCGGTCGTCGTGGTGTTGCAGGCACAATATTTGTACATAAGATTGCAGGCGCAGCAGCATCAAAAGGCTTAGAACTTGCAGACGTAAAAGCGATTGCTCAAAAAGCTGCGGACAACGTCATTAGCCTTGGTTTTGCTTATAGCTCATGTACTGTTCCAGCCAAAGGCACGCCAACGTTTACTTTGGCTGATGACGAAATGGAATATGGCGTCGGCATTCACGGTGAACCCGGCATCCGTCGTGAAAAAATCTTGCCATCCAAAAAAATGGCACAGCGCATCGTGGATGACCTGTTCCTTGACCGCCCAGACATGAAAGAAGTTGCAGTCTTGGTCAATGGCTTTGGTAGCACACCGCTGCAAGAGTTGTATGTCTTTAACCATGATGTATGCGAACACCTTGCACGTAAAGGCATCAAAATTTACCGCACATTTGTCGGCAACTATATGACCAGTATCGACATGAATGGTGCATCTGTGTCCTTGCTTGCTGTCGATGATGAATTGAAAACTTACCTCGATGCAGCAGCCAACACCCCTGCATTTAAAATGGATGGTTCAGCAGCACAACCTTTAACTTTCGCAACTAAAGATGCTGCCACCGAAGCTGTGGTAAATACCCAAGTTGAAACACAGCCTGAACATGCGGTGATTAGCAATGAACAATTCACCATCGAAAACATGCGCTATGTGGTCGATGTCATGTCTGCCTGTATCATTAGAAATGAAGTGCCATTCTGTGAACTAGACGCGCATGCAGGTGACGGCGACTTCGGTATGAGCGTGGCGAAAGGCTTTAAGCAATTAAAACGTGAATGGCAAAGTCTGATTCAAGCGCAGCAGATGGATGAATTCATGCTGAACTGCTCAATGATCATTATGGAACACTGTGGCGGTGCATCTGGCCCAATCTGGGGTTCAGCATTCCGTGCAGCAGCGAAATCAATTCAAGGCAAAACTGCTTTGAGCGTTTCAGACTTTGCCGAGATGCTGCAAGCAGCGGTCAAAGGCATTCAAACTACAGGTGAGCGTTCATTTGGACGCGGCGCAGTGGTGGGTGATAAAACCCTGATTGATGCACTTGTGCCATGCGCAGATTCTTGGTCTGCCCATACAGATAAAACCTTTAAAGAAAACTTTGTACTTGGTGCAAAAGCGGCGGTTCAAGGCGCTGAAAATACCAAAGAGATTGTAGCGCGTATGGGACGTGCGGGAACTGTAGGCGACCGTAGTCTTGGCTATCCAGATGCTGGCGCACATGGTTTAGGTGTAATCTTTACGAATATTGCAGAACATATTAAATAACTGAACATCTTTAAAAATTGCCAGACCACATCAAAAGCATCGATTCGTCGGTGCTTTTTTTATGGCTATTTTAAAGCACTTTTTTTCATCAAATATCTCATTCATACAATACCTTTAGCATGAAATCCTTTTTCGAATAGTGCTTAAAAATTAACACAATTGAGCTGCTTTATCGCCCAGCGCTTTGCTAAGTTAAAAACACATAACGATAAAAAAGGATGAGACATGGATTTCACTCAAATTTTCATCCATGACACTACATGGACTTTTGCTGCCGAAGTGATTTTGCGTAGCGTCATTATGTTCGTTTTAATCATCGTATTCTTACGCCTAACAGGCAAACGCGGCGTGCGTCAGTTATCCATCTTTGAAGTTGCCATCCTCCTTGCTTTGGGTTCTATTGCAGGCGACCCAATGTTTGATGAGGAACTCCCCCTCTTACAAGCGCTCATTGTGATGACGGTGGTGATTGGTTTATACCGCGTAATCACTTGGCTCATGATGAAATACCAACCCTTTGAAGATTTAATTGAAGGCAAAGCCCTCTACATTGTGGAAGATGGTGAATTGGTTTTAGAAAAGATTAAACAAGGTAAAATGTCACATGATGAATTCTTCTCTGAAATGCGTCAGCAAAATGTTGAGCATCTTGGACAAGTTCGAGTTGGCTTATTAGAAAGTGATGGCAAGTTTAGTATTTTGTTTTATCCACCTGAACAAGTGCGTTATGGACTGCCTCTATTTCCGAAACCCTATAAAGCGGTTCGAGATATCAAAATGCATCAGCTGTATGCCTGTACGCACTGTGGCAAAACCATGTACATTCACGGTGCTCAGAATACCTGCCCGCGCTGCGGATGTTGTGACTGGGCTGAAGCGATTAATACACAGCGTTTAGCTTAAGCATTCAAGGCTAAAACTTTAAAATTCTGTGCCGCTTCAATTAAACACGTCATCAAAATACAGTCAGATCCAACGACCATCACCACAGACCCACCCTTGAATGTTTTATTCGCCATCTAAAAGTGCAGCAGCAGAGATTTCATTGGTTAATATCTGTGCATCATTTCAATTCAGGCAAGACATCAAGTTTTCATCTTTTGAAGACCACAAGATGCTCAGACAGACTCCCAAAAATGTATCATTCGTCAATTTTAAGTTTCATTCTCGCGCTAACATCTATCAATCAGATAAAAATACAAAATAATGAATTGCCCTGAATTAACTCAGAAATGGCGCAATTTGTTTTTCATTTTTTAAACAGATTCTAAAAACATAGTTTTTCACTTAATAATCATTCATTTAATTTTGTCATTGCAAATCACCATTGCACTATTTTAGTGCATTGTTGTCATACTCATGCAAGTCTTTGCTTTATATCGAGTCTTCTACATTTTTTAGTTTTTTTAATCAAAATTTCCCTCGCTCACTCCTCTTTTCGAAATTATTCCGCTCGATATACTGAACTTCTTTTCGTGAACTAGCGCACTAAACTGGAACACCTTATGCAAAATATAGATCTCCTCTTTCTCCTTCTTGGTGCAGTCTTGGTTCTTGCCATGCATGCTGGCTTTGCATTTTTAGAATTAGGTACAGTACGACATAAAAATCAGGTCAATGCGCTGAGTAAAATTTTGACTGACTTTTCTATTTCCGCAATTGCATACTTTTTTGTGGGTTATTACATCTCTTATGGTCAGCATTTTTTCCATATTGGGGACACTTTAGCCGCCGATCATGGCTACAACTTAATGCGTTGTTTCTTCCTGCTGACTTTTGCCGCAGCCATTCCAGCGATTATTTCTGGTGGTATTGCTGAACGTGCAAAAATGCGGACTCAAGCGATTGCCACATTATTATTGGTCGCTTTGGTCTATCCATTTTTTGAAGGCATGGCATGGAATGGTAATTTTGGATTACAAGCTTGGTTAGAACGTACATTTGGCGCAGCCTTTCATGACTTTGCAGGTTCGGTTGTGGTACATGCGATGGGTGGTTGGATCGCTTTAGCTGCAGTACTTTTACTCGGTGCGCGTCATGGTCGTTACAAAAAAGATGGCCGTATCAGTGCGCATCCACCTTCAAGTATTCCTTTTTTGGCACTCGGTTCTTGGATTCTCATTGTCGGTTGGTTTGGCTTCAACGTAATGAGTGCTCAACGCCTTGATGCGATTTCAGGACTGGTTGCAATTAACTCTCTCATGGCGATGGTCGGTGGCACATTGGCGGCAAACTTCATGGGTAAAAATGACCCCGGTTTCTTACATAACGGTCCCTTAGCAGGTTTGGTTGCAATCTGTGCAGGCTCAGATGTAGTTCATCCTGTCGGTGCGTTAATTATCGGCGCTATCGCAGGTCTGATCTTTGTCAAACTATTTACATACACTCAAAACAAACTCAAAGTCGATGATGTACTTGGCGTATGGCCACTACACGGTGTTTGTGGTGCTTTCGGTGGTATTGCAGTGGGTGTATTTGGACAAAAATGGTTGGGCGGTTTAGGCGGTATTTCAATGATCTCTCAATGTATCGGTACGCTGCTCGCGATCGTGATTGCATTGGCTGGTGGTTTTATCGTTTATGGTCTACTCAAAGTAACGATGGGTATTCGCCTAGATCAAGAAGAAGAATTCCGTGGTGCAGACTTAAGTATTCACCGTATTTCGGCAAACTCTGAAGAAAACATGTTCTAAACAACACAATCTAAAGCGGCTTTTAAGCCGCTTTTTTTAACCCTGAAATGCACTCAAAGCTCTATTATTAGAAATCCTTATTTCAGAAAATTTAAGACTTGATCCAAATGCTGAATTTTATTCGGAATGCTGTGCTGTTGTTCTGCACTTAAAGCATGAAAGCCTTCAAGCAATACGGCAAACATCCCTGCTTGGCTCGCACCATAAATATCATTGACAGGATGATCACCAATAAATAAACACTCGGTTTCCGTCACGCCCAACTCACGACAACTGTACTGAAATATTTCAACTTTGGGCTTACTGATGCCTGCACTTTCCGAGCTGATGATCTGATCAAAATACGATGCAAAACCCAGTCCATTTAAAATGTTCAGGCGTGTGGCATGTCCACCATTCGACACCACAGCCAATTTATACTGCTGTTGTTTTAGTTGCTGCAGCAAGCTCAATGCTCCTGGCATCGCCACGGCAAACTGACCAAAGTGCTGAAACCAAAATTGTGTCAGCTCATCAAAATCGGGTTGATGTATCCAACTTAGCTCTGTTTGTAGGGCATAAGCGACAGATGCCCCAATACTCGGATGAGTAAGGAGTTCTTTTTTCGGATATCCCCCATTATCTATACGATTAATAATACGTTTAATCTGTACAAGGTCTACCTCCGCCAGCGTCGACTGATAAGACTCGGCTAAATACTGCGTATAGGCCTGAACGCTGTGATCTCGATGAGTCAAAGTATTATCTAAATCAAAAAGGACTGCACGTATGCTCATAAATCTTTATTACTGAGTTTTCAAAAACTTTAACACAATGCCCGTTTTGCTTTATGCACCTTCTTCACTATCGATATCAATACAGTTCAAATAGCCGATTAAGTCTGATTTAAGTTTTGTGGTTTCAAATAGCAGCATTCAAACAAAATAATTTCGGCACATCACACGACTTATGCTCTCGAACCGTACCTTTTTATTGCGACAAACCCTGCTGCTCACACTCAGTTTGGTTGGCCTCCTTTATGTTTTTCCTGTCGGTGGTTCGCTCGACCAAGCTTTTATTCAGCCTTGGGTCGAGCTACATGGTAGTTTTCCTCATCGTAATGATTGGGCACTTGCTGTGCTGAACCATCGCTATATCAAGAATATCGTCATAGGCGTTTATGTTCTCTATATCGCAGCATGGATATGCAGTTTTAAATATCCTCATCTGAAAGCACGTAAGTTTGAATTCGGTTATTTTATCGTAGTGGCTCTACTCAGCACGGCAATGATTGGTTTGCTCAAATCACAATCTGCACATGCCTGCCCTTGGAATATGACCGTCGCCACAGCCCAAGGCTTTTCTTGGGATTTTTCAGCACGCCAAGGACACTGCTTCCCCGGTGGCCATGCTGCGACTGGTTTTGCCTTAATCACCGGATATTTTGTTTATCTAATACATCGACCTGCCCGTGCCTATTTCTTTTTATCAGCTGGGCTGATTTTAGGCTTTGCTTTTGGCTGGGCGCAAATGATGCGGGGTGCGCATTTTCTGAGCCATAACCTTTGGACAGCATGGTTTATTTGGGCCTTTAACACAGTCATTTATACATTTGGCTGTCGTTATCTACCCACAGAAAAAATCAAAACTGCCTATAAACACTTTGAATGGATATAGGCTTTATTCGCAAGGAGTAAATTAAAATAATTAGGAGTTTAAAGGTCTTAGCGGAATCTGAATCGTTACTTTCAACCCACCCAGCGTTTCACTTTTCGCAAAATCTAAACGTGCACCAATATGCGCAGCGGCCTTATCCACGATCGCCAAGCCTAAACCACTTCCAATTTCTTCATGATTATAAATTCGATAAAAGCGTTTTCGAATTTGCTCATATAAAGCTGGGTCGATGCCAGGCCCACTATCTTCAACCTGTACAACCGCCTGCCCCGCATGTTCAAAGACGGAGACATTAATCATGCCCTGTGCAGGGGTATATTTAATGGCATTATCAATCAAATTAAAAATGATTGAATGTACGGTTGGCTCAAGACTATATAAGGCAATGCTTTGTTGTTGCTCCATGCCAAGGTCAATATCTTTATGCATCGCCAAATGTACCAGTTGCTCGACACAATTGGTTGCGACTTGCTTAAGATCAAAATGTTGTTTGCGCTCAAGTTCAAAGACCGAGGCATCTTGTTTTGCCAAACTCAACAATTGACTGACCAAATGCTGAATACGAATTAAACCTTTACTCAAATTTTGTAGAGCGTCATCTTGTGGAAATTTTTGTAGCAAAATCTGCATTTGCAAATTCAGTGCGGTAATCGGGGTCCGTAACTCATGCGCTGCGTCAGCAATAAACTGGCGCTGTTCCTGCTGCGACAACGAAATCCGTTCAAACAACTGGTTCATTTCAATAATGGTCGGCGCAATTTCCTCTGGATACGGCATTTGAGAGATTGGAGAAAGTTCAAAGGCATCCCGTTTTGCCAGTTCTTTTTTAAATTTTTCCAGTGGATTTAAGCTGCGTTGAATCAACCATCCCAAAGCGATTAATGCAAAAGGTATAAAAACCAAATAGGGAATAAACATGCTACTGGCCAATTCTGCTGCAAGATGCTGTCGAACCGATTCTTGCTGACTGACCTGAATTTGCCGATCTGCGAGTGGCAAAATATAGGTATGCCACTCATCCTGTTGGGTACTGTGGGTATAAAAACCGGCTTTGGGCTGAGGCGCGACCAATAATTTTAATTGATGGGTTTGATGCGCATTGGATTGATAGGTCCACACATCGACAAATAAATCTTCTTCGTGATAACGCTTATGTTGATCAAATTCGCTGCGAATGGGCTGCGGATCATGCTCTGCAACACGTTCCGCCAAATTTTGCATTTGCGCATCTAAAATTTCATTAATTTCTTCAAGTGCAATTCGATAAGCTGAAAACACCAAAAGACAGCCCAAAAGCATACTGAAAACAGACACATAAATAATTAGTCTCTTTTTCAGAGAATAAGGCTGCTGCATGGTCGATAATTCCTTTGCCTTAACCGAGTCGATAACCTAAACCACGAATGGTGCGAATAAAATCTTTGTCTAATTTTGTTCTGAGATGATGCACATACACTTCAATAGTATTACTGCTGATATCACTATCAAAATCGTAAAGCTTATCTTCTAAATTGGCTTTCGAAAAAATCTTATTCGGATGCGTCACCAGTGGAATCAATATGGCCCATTCACGGTTAGATAAATCGACATATTGCCCCTTATAGCGCGCAAGATGCTGCTCAATATCTAAAATCAATTCACCATGTTTTAAAATTTTCTGTGGTGCTTCGACTGAACTCAGCCCTGTGCGTCGAAGGAGTGCATGAATCCGTGCAAGTAATTCATCAAACTCATATGGCTTAATCAGATAGTCATCTGCCCCATGGTTTAAACCATCTACACGATTTTGTAATTGATCACGTGCCGAGATGATTAACACTGGCAATTTAGGCTGCATTTGACGAATTTGTTTCAGGACTTGCATACCATCCATCATCGGCAAACCTAGATCTAGCAAGACGATATCAATCCCCCCTTGCATTATGAGCTTTAAGCCATCGATACCATTATTCACCCACTCGACTTCAAACTGTTGATAGTTCAACAAGGTTTTAGTCGATTCGGCAATCATGAAATCATCTTCAATAATAAGTATTTTGTGCATGGCTTAAGTCCTGCGCTGTACTGAAGTACATTGTTGCAACATATTGTTTTTTTCATCAATCACTTGAGTCTGCACATCGAGCAAACTTAATAGCGATGGAAATAGATTATCCTGACTTAATTTTTGGCTTTTTTGTGCCATTAAACAAGTATATTGCGCTGAATTATTTTTTTGCCACGCCGGTGAAAACCACATCAACATCGGTACATGGGTTTGCTGTGACGGTGCAATTGCGTATGGAGAACCGTGTAAATATAAGCCATGCTCACCTGTCGACTCGCCATGATCGGACAAATACCACAGTCCTGTTTGATAGTGGTCAGTCACTTTTAAAGTGTTAATCAATTCACTCAGCACATGGTCGGTATAGATAATACTGTTGTCATAACTATTTATTAATTCTGTAGAGCTACATCCCTGTATGGCATTGCTATTACAGGTTGGCTTAAATTTTTGAAACGCTGCGGTACTTCGTTTGAAATAAGCAGGGCCATGACTGCCCATTTGGTGTAATACAATTAAACGGGGAGTTGGATCTGCTTTGGGGATCGAAGCCAAATATGCCTTCAAACCATCCAATAAGATTTCATCATGACATTCGCCATCGGCATCACACCACTTTTTCTTCAGCGCTTCAGGAAATTCATATTTTTCAACACGTGTGCATGTGCCCTTACAGCCTGAATTATTATCTAGCCACGTCACCTTATAGCCTGCACGCTGTGCTATATCGAGTAAACCTTCGCGATGACTTGCAAGCTGTTCGTCATATTCGGTTCTCGGCATACCCGAGAACATACAAGGAACAGACACAGCGGTTGCCGTGCCACATGAACTGACTTGGCTAAAATTAATAATATTTTGCTGACTGAGTTCAGGATTGGTATTTTTAGCATAGCCATTGAGTGAAAAACTTTCCGCGCGCGCAGTTTCACCAACCACCAAGACCATCAATTTTGGTAAGCTTTTGGCGCTTACGTTTTCAACCATATGTGCATCTTCACCATAGTTCAGCAATGGCAAATTCTGTTTCGGCGCTTTTTTGTGATAATAGGAAAATGTCGAAGCGATACTGTTTTGTGGTGAGAGCATGCCTTTTAAGTCACGATGCTCACGAAAGATCGCAGCATAATCGACAAAATAAACAAACAGCAAAGCACCCAAAAGGATGAGCGATAGCACTATATGTAGACCCTTTTTGGCTACGACCGTGCTTAGGGCTTCTTTATGCAGTGGCAAAAGCCAGATCAATAGCACTGGCAAAATAACCAGTCCAAAGACCCAGATAAAAAATTGTGGCGAGATTAAATCCTGCACTTCCTTTACATCTGTTTGCATCATGTTCTGCACTTGGTCAGATGTAATGGTCACGCCTAAACTATTGACGAAATAAGCACTCAAGCCACCAATGATCAGCAAAACACTCGCCAAAAGTTTTGAATTCCATCGCCATTGCAGGAGTTGCATCAGCACATTATAAAGTGCCACCACCACCAGTACGGTTGCCGCTAAGAATAGTCCAGCCTTCAATCCCGTATAAGGTGTGAGCTGCTGGATTTGCTGATAAAACGCGAGGTTCAAAACCATCCCAAGCCATAAGGCAAGCACGAGGTTAAATTGACTTAAACTAAGTCTTGGAATTTTTTGCTGTATTTTAGCTATGACCTGAAGCATATTGGCATCAATTATTGATCTTTGATGCCCTAATCTAAAAATTCAAACTTAAAAATCACTTAAAACTGATCAAAACCAAGCAAGAAAAATCAAAAAAGGCGATGTAAAACATCGCCTTTTGAACAACTTAAATCAAGGTCTTAGAATTTAAATTCTAGACCTGTACCCAATAAGGGTTGTTCGCTTTCATCTGGACCTTGTTCAAGTGCCAAGTAACCCGCATAGCCATATGCTTTCACTTGTTTGCTAAATGCATAATCCGCACCTGCAATGAATTGCTGAGCTTCGTAATCATCACCCACTTTATAGGTCGTAGTATTTTGACTATATTGTGCTTTTACTGTCCAAGCTTTTGCAGAAGGTAGATTGTATTCTGCACCGACTAACCAACCTTGAGCATCATCAATATTTGCTGCTGCAACATCATTACCTTTAGCAGCCTCAACCTCTGATGTTTGATACAGTGCTTTGAGTGCCAAACCACCCTCAAGATTTACACGACCAATCGCACGAACGGTATTTGCAGCAGCAAATGCTTTTGTACCTGCAACTTCAGGACTTTCAGCATTTAAGATCCCTACACCACCAAAGTTCGATGGAATGGCTTTGTCATAGGCTAAACCTGCAACAATAACAGGGCTGTCATAGACAACAGACGCCGACCAAGCATCGCCAAGACCACGACCTGCAGTTTTTACTACACCTTTATCACTCTTGATTCCTGAAGACTCACCTGTTGCAAGCAATGCATTAACTTTAATTGCACCTTCAGCAATTTTAAAAGCTGGTGATTCATAGACAACAACGTTATTTACACGGTTTTCACCCGTCATGATGCCTGTAACATCAGCACGGTTACCCACGTAGTTGTTGAATGTATCAACCGGACTAGATAATTGTTTTAATGGTGTATCGTGTGCACCGACTTTCAATGTACCAAGTTTCGCATCTTTCAAACCAACGAAGCGGTTACGCTTAGACCAGTCATCGCCTTCGCCGTCTGAGTTAAATGCCCATTCAATTGCATAAACTGCGCTTAAACGGTCAGTCAGTTTTTCATCGCCCTTTAAACCCAAGAAAGAACTGTTTGAACTGATTTCAACGACATCTTTGTCTGAAACACCCGTTTTATTATCTTCAGGTAAATAATCAACAGACGCATCAATTTCACCGTAGAAGGTTGGTGCTGCAAAGGTTGAGCCAGCCAAAAGGCTCAATGCGATAGCCGCTGCTAACTTAGTTTTCATCAAAAATTTTCCTTAAATTATTTTGTAACAGATATTACACACGGGAAACATATTACAAAATTATTAAAATAATATTTGCATTGCTCTTTTAGTGCTTTAGCTGATAAAAAACAACCAAAATCATGATTTAGAAGTGATTTTGGTCATTTTTTGATGCTTTTCCCCAAAATAGAATCGGGACTAAGCTCAATGCAGCCAAACCTGTGATCCAAAATAAATAAGTGCTATAACCCAACTGATCGGCCACTATGCCACTGATGCTATACAGCCCCCCACTCACCGTAGCCATAATGGCAACCTGAAATGTAAAGTCCGTTGCTGCAAATGCTTTACGACTATATTGCATCACCAAAGTCAGCATGATCACAAGCAGCATGGCTGAAATCATGTCTTCGGCAGCATTGATCCCATAGATCAGCCATTCATGAACTTTCCGTTTTGCCTCGAACTGCAAAGCCAGCCATGCATAGGCTAATAAGCTGAATATTTTCAATACCGAATAGAAAACCAAGGCTTGCGCCCGAGAAATATACTTCAAGCTTAGACCAGCAAACCCCGCCCCAATTAAAGCAGCCACAGCACCCAGCATGGTGACATACAGACCAATTTGACTAAAACTCAATCCTAAATCGACCATCAGTGGCTTAAGTAAAGGACCTGCTAGACCATCTGCAAGCTTAAAACTCAATAAGATCATGAGCCACAGTGTAAGGATTTTGGTTTGAGTAAAATAAGCCAAATACTGGCGAATAGCATAGAACAAGCCTGAAGTATGCTTATGGTTGTTATCATTCTCTTGAGAGGAAATTATGTTGAGCTGTGGCTTTAAAGGTTCTCGATAGAGAAAAATAGGGATGGTATTGATGAACACCAATGCCGCTAAAAACAGAAATGTGGCTTGCCAATCCAACCAATCCAAGGCCCAAAGTACAGCACCACCGCCCACGATAAAGCCGAGTCTGGAACCAATCACCTGAAAAGTATTGCCCCAGTGCTGTTGGTCAGTTTTTAAAATATTGACAGCCAAGCCATCCGTTGCAACATCTTGAGTTGCACCGACCAAATTCATACTGAGTAAAGCCACAAAAAACAGCAGCAAATACATTGGTTCATTCAAGCTTTGGATCGGCAAAAAAGACAGGAAGACCAAGACCACCACGGACAACAACTGCATTGGAATAATCCAACTCCGATAGTGCCCTTTGGACCTTGAACCATGCCGATCAATCCACGGTGCCCAAAAAACTTTGATCGACCATGGCAGCATGAGTAATCCAAAGCCACCAATATGCGCCAAAGATACACCTTGCGCTCTTAAAATCACTGGTAAAGCATGCGTCATAAAACCGACAGGTAACCCTTGCGCCCAATATAAGGAAAACAGTAAAAGATAGAGCTGACGAAGCTGGATCATAAGTTCCTAAATGTTGAGTGCGCTGAAGTTACATTTAGAGTAGTCAAAATACGGCTATTTTGCCAATGATCTAAAAAAATCATCGACCTAAGATAAAGGTCAATACTGATGCCGTACTTTTAAATGTGCATCACGTCGAAAATGGATTTCACTTATATAAGAATATGCAATGAATCAAAAGACTCAATTATTTCCAGTTTTGCCCGATCAAGTTCCATCACGCGGCTCCCCCCTGAGCCGCGCTATTTTTAAAAAACTTTTTTTGGCACAAGGATGGAAATTTGACGGCGAATTTCCCAACCTTGCCAAAGCTGTAGCGATCATTTCTCCGCATACTTCTAATATAGATGCATGGTATGGTTTTCTCGCCTTACTTGGAATCGGGATAAAAATAACCATTTTTGGTAAAAACACCCTTTTTGATACCCCCTTAAAACCACTTTTGGATTGGGTCGGCGTGATCCCTGTGCAGCGTGAAAATCCACATGGACTGACGCGTGAAATTGCTGAGATTGTCCAAGCGACAGATCAAATTTGGATTGGAATGGCACCTGAGGGAACACGAAAAAAAGCCGATAAAATCCGTAGTGGTTTTTACTATATTGCCTATGAAGCACAGATACCTATTGTGATGTTTAGCTTTGATTATGCAAAGAAAACCATTCATTGCTTGGGTGTTTTTGAACCCAGTGGAGATTTTGAAACTGATCTCGAAAAAATTTTGAAGATTTATGATGGCAAATTTTCCCCGAAAAATCCCGAATGGTTGGCCTTGCCGTTACAAAAGCACTGGAAAAAGCCCTAGTCAAATGGCTATTTTTTTGATGTGATGTGCACTTTGTATATTTAACCATCAGATTTCACCCATGAAACTTTTGCAATACCTGATTCCTAGCCTCTTTGTATTGGCACTCACTGGCTGTGATTCTGCAACCAAAACACCTGCGACCACGACACCTACACCAGCCAAAGCACGTGAACCGGTGATCGCGATTGCGCTCGGTGGTGGCGGTGCCAAAGGTTTTGCTCATATTGGCGTGCTTAAAGTACTCGAATCACATGGTATTAAACCTAAAATTGTGACTGGGACCAGTGCGGGTAGTTTTGTCGGTAGCTTATATGCCAGCGGTAAAACACCATATCAAATGCAGCAATTGGCCTTGAACTTTAAAGAGTCTGATATTCGTGACTTAACCTTAAATAGCCAAGGCATTATTCAAGGGCAAAAATTGCAAGACTTTGTTAATAAAAACGTCGGCAATAAATCAATTGAACAGTTTCCAAAACGCTTTGCTGCTGTAGCCACCCGTTTGGATAATGGCAGTAAAACTGAATTTAACCGTGGTAATGCAGGCCAAGCGGTACGTGCATCGTGCAGCATTCCAAATGTATTTGTACCTGCAACCATTGCAGGGGTGAAATATGTCGATGGTGGCTTAGTCAGCCCGATTCCGGTGAAAACGGCACGTGATATGGGTGCAGATATCGTGATTGCGGTTGATATTTCTGCGCGTCCTGACGGTAGCAAAGCCGTAAGCATGTTTGGTTTACTCGATCAAACCATTAACATCATGGGACAACAAAGTATTAATGAAGAACTGAAAAATGCTAATTTCGTGATTCAACCTAAAGTGGGACATATCGGCACACTCGATTTGAAGTCGAGCAATGCGACGATTTTAGAAGGTGAAAAAGCCGCACAGCTCAAAGTGAATAGCATTATTAAGGCGATCGATAACTTTAAACAGTCCCCTGCGGCCTTTAAACCAGCACCAAAAGCGAAAATATAATTCAACGATTTTTTTTATATTCATTGAGTTATACATCTGCTACATTGATATAGATACTGGTTCATCTATATCAATTCACCCTTATATAAGAGTAGATGTATGGAATTTATTTTAGAACCTTGGCACTGGTTTGTATTGGGCGTCGCTTTGATGCTTTTTGAACTAATTTTGCCGTCTTTTGCTGCGCTATGGTTTGGCGTTTCTGCAATTTTGGTTGGGATCTTATATTGGATCTTTCCATCCATGGACTTTAATGTCCAAATTGTGGTTTGGATTATTTTTGCCCTGCTCTGCACATTTTTGTGGTTCAAATTTATTAAGCCTTTATCCATTGATAAAACCAAAGCAGGTCTGTCCCGTGAAGCGACGATTGGCCAAGTGGGTATGGTGATTCAAACCCAGCTCAATCATGGCAGCGTTAAAGTTCGCTTCCCGATGCCTGTTTTAGGTTCAGACGAATGGCATTGCCGTACCCAAGATGCACTTCAAGTCGGCGACCGTGTTCGCGTGACCGATATTTTAGGCAATGATTTAGTCGTCCAACTGCACAGCAGCAACCACCCCACTGACAATCCATAAATAAGTGAGAAATGACATGTCTGGTGTTTCTATTGTTTTTTTAGCGCTCTTAGTTTTTGTAGCCGTCACCATTTTTAAAGGTGTCCGTATTGTTCCCCAAGGTTATAAATGGATTGTTCAGCGTTTAGGTAAATACCATACCACGCTCAATCCGGGACTGAACTTTGTGATTCCGTATGTCGATGAAGTGGCTTATAAAGTGACAACCAAAGATATCGTGTTAGATATTCCTTCTCAGGAAGTGATCACACGTGACAATGCGGTACTGCTGATGAATGCTGTGGCTTACATCAATTTAACCACGCCTGAAAAAGCAGTTTACGGTATTGAAAACTACACATGGGCAATTCAAAACTTAGTTCAAACCTCTTTACGTTCTATTGTCGGTGAAATGGACCTTGATGATGCACTTTCATCGCGTGATCATATTAAGGCTAAACTTAAAGCTGCTATTTCTGACGATATCTCTGACTGGGGTATTACGCTTAAAACTGTAGAAATTCAAGATATTAAACCTTCTCATACCATGCAAGCGGCAATGGAAGAGCAAGCGGCCGCTGAACGTCAACGTCGTGCGACAGTGACCAAGGCAGACGGTGAAAAACAAGCGGCTATTTTGGAAGCGGATGGTCGTTTAGAAGCTTCTCGTCGTGATGCAGAAGCTCAAGTGGTACTGGCAGAATCTTCACAGCGTGCAATTGAAATGGTGAGTTCAGCCGTCGGCGATAAAGAAATTCCAGTTGCGTACTTACTGGGTGAACAATACGTCAAAGCCATGCAAGATATGGCTAAATCTAATAATGCCAAAACTGTGGTATTACCTGCGGATGTACTGAATACGATTCGTGGTGTGATGGGTCGTAATAACTAAATCTCCGTATTAATTAAAATGGGTCGTGACATACGGCCCATTTTTATGCCCAAAGCAAAAAAGAAGGCAAAGTTTGTGAATTTATGTTTAAATTTCACGTTATTTTTTTGACGTTTTAGGACTTATCGTTCGATTTCACCTACTTGGCTTAGGCAAATCCCATTGAGTCCCCTAATTAAACGCAATTGTCCAACGCCAAAGCGGATACCGTATGAGCTCCCTGAATCCCACCCTAATTACCTTTCTCTTTTATATTGTCGCCATGGTCGTGATCGGTTTACTTGCATACCGTGCGACCAGTAACTTTTCTGACTACATTTTAGGTGGCCGCCGATTAGGGAGCTTTGTCACTGCCCTTTCTGCAGGTGCATCGGATATGAGTGGTTGGTTGCTCATGGGTCTTCCGGGGGCGATTTACCTTTCAGGTTTATCTGAAATGTGGATTGCAATTGGTCTGATCATTGGTGCTTGGCTCAACTGGTTACTTGTGGCAGGTCGTCTCCGTGTACATACCGAAGTTCAAAATAATGCCCTGACCCTACCTGACTATTTCTCAAATCGTTTTAACGATCAAAAGAAAATCTTACGTATCGTGTCTGCTGTGATTATTTTGATTTTCTTCGCAATTTACTGTGCTTCAGGCATGGTTGCAGGCGCTCGATTATTTGAAAGTATGTTTGGTATGTCGTATAGCACTGCGCTTTGGATCAGTGCCATCGCAACAGTGAGCTATGTGTTTATTGGTGGCTTCCTTGCTGTCAGTTGGACCGATACCATTCAAGCGGGCTTTATGATTTTTGCCTTGCTGCTGACACCTATCGTGGTCATGTTGTCGTTCTCTGATTTAACCCAATTCACTCTGGCATTAGAAGCAGCACGCCCTCAAGCCATGGATGTATTTGCTGACTTAAGTTTTGTCGCAATCATGTCTTTATTGGCATGGGGCTTAGGCTATTTTGGTCAACCGCATATCTTAGTCCGCTTCATGGCAGCTGATTCTGTTAAATCGATTCCCAATGCACGCCGTATTGGTATGACATGGATGACGCTCTGCCTCGGTGGCGCAGTTGCAGCAGGCTTCTTCGGTATTGCTTATTTCCAACAGCATCCAGAACTGGCAGGTGTCGTTACAGCAAACCCTGAAACGGTCTTTATGGAATTGACTAAAATTCTATTTAACCCATGGGTTGCAGGTATCGTATTGGCTGCGATTTTAGCTGCGATCATGAGTACCTTAAGCTGTCAGCTTTTAGTCTGCTCAAGTACATTAACTGAAGACTTTTATAAATCATTCTTACGCAAAAATGCTTCACAAAAAGAATTGGTTTGGGTCGGCCGTATTATGGTGTTAATGATTGCGTTGCTTGCGATCTATATGGCGGGTAATCCTGACTCTAAAGTCCTTGGTCTCGTCGCATATGCATGGGCAGGCTTTGGTGCTGCATTTGGCCCACTGATTATCATGTCATTGTTCTGGAAACGCATGACACTCAATGGTGCTTTAGCAGGTATGGTGGTTGGTGCTGTTATGGTTATTCTATGGAAAAACCTCTGGGGCGATACAGGCGTTTATGAAATTATACCGGGCTTCATCTGCTCACTCATTGCAATCATCATTGTGAGCTTAATGGGCAAAGCACCATCTGCTGAAGTCACTGAAAAATTTGAAGAAGCAGATCGTATCTATAAAGAAAGTATTTAAGACCAATAGCACTTAAATTTAAGTTCTAAATTTTAATATCTGCAAAAAAGGACGCCTAGCGTCCTTTTTTGTTTTTTATCATGTCATCCATTTAGATATTACTTAGAGGTTTCTTGACTTCTGTTCCAAATGTACTTGATATAAAAAAAGCCCACAACATGTTAAATGTGTGGGCTAATGTCTTTACTACGTCATATTAACTTTGACGTTTTAATAAAAACTGCGTGATCTTGTGTAATTCTGCCGCATCTTCTGCAAAATAATCCAAAGCTTGAAGCGCTTGAGCATGTAATTCTTCTGCATAAGCTTGCGCTTGCTCGAGACCCATTAACGCAGGATATGTGGATTTATCCACTTGTTGATCTTTAC
Source organism: Acinetobacter amyesii (assembly GCF_023499985.1). Lineage (NCBI taxonomy): Bacteria > Pseudomonadati > Pseudomonadota > Gammaproteobacteria > Moraxellales > Moraxellaceae > Acinetobacter > Acinetobacter amyesii. The sequence goes on from NZ_JAMCOU010000006.1 coordinate 235,555, forward strand.
CCGCTGTTTTACCCAATGCTTCAGTGTCAGCAATAATATCTAAAATATCATCTTGAACTTGGAACGCTAAACCAATCGCGAGACCAAATTCACGGAGTTTAGGAATGGCTTGATCTGTGCCATTAAATATTGTCACTGCAGCCATCATGATTGCAGCAGAAATTAAAGCACCAGTTTTATTTCGATGAATATTTTCCAGTTCATCCTGACTGACATGCTTGCCTTCCGCTTGTAAGTCTAGAACTTGGCCATTGACCATTTTGGAAGTTGCAGTCGCTAAAATTTGCATTTGCTTTAAGATGATCGGCGCTTCAACGGCTGGGCCTTGATCAAAGAGACGGCTGCCTAAAACTTCAAAAGCCATCGATTGTAAAATATCGCCAGCAAGTAAAGCCGTATCTTCACCAAAAGCCACATGACAGGTTGGTTGACCGCGACGAAGTAAATCATTGTCCATACACGGCAAATCATCGTGTGCCAATGAATAACAATGAATAAATTCAATCGCCACAGCAGCACGGCGTACGGCTGCAAAATTGGTATTGGGTTTTAACGCTGCTGTTGCATAACAAAGTGCCGGTCGAACGCGTTTTCCACCCAACATCACAGCATGATACACCGCCCCTTTTAAGGGTTCTGGAATTGAAAATGCATCTAGCGCTGTCAGTAAATCCTGCTGAATACGCTGCTGCGCTTCTGTCAGGGCATGTGTGGAAACGTCTGTTAAAGAAGACACATTCACCTCAAATACTTTAAATATTTAACTGCTTCGTTCATTAGCAAATCGACTGCCAATGTTTTCTGTCAATTTTGACCTGTTGCATCATACTGCTTTCTCAAATCTTTCTCTATGTTACGGCCTAAATCTATGTGTTTTTCCCACAGTCTGATGGTTTTTTAAATGTCGTTTCCTCAAATAGCGCCACATTTTGTCCATCATTAAAATATGTACAATTTTTCGAGCCTTTCTTGGCTTGATATAAAGCCTGATCGGCACGTGCCAATGTTTCAAAAAATGACTCTGTTCCATCCCACAAGGCCACTCCGCATGAGATACTCAGTTGTAAAGCTTTATCTGCATAATTCATAGAAGAAGCATAGATTTGCTCACAACATTGTTGTGCAATCGAACATGCAGTCGATATAGCCGTGCGTGGCAAAATCATTGCAAACTCTTCCCCACCCATGCGATATATTTGTGCATCTGCATGTTGACTAATTTGCATCCTTAAAAGCTGCGCACTTTTTCTTAAAACTTCATCGCCAAATGCATGACCGTAGATATCATTGATTTGCTTAAAATTGTCTAAGTCGAGCATCATCAAACAAATTTCATTGGCTTGTTCAACCGCGAAGCTTTTTTGCCACTGAGAAAGGTCTAAATCAAATCCACGTCGATTTTTTATCCCTGTCAGATAATCAAAATAAACTTGTTGTTCGAGTTGTTGGTTATGTTTCAACAGCGATAATTCGACTTGCTTTAAATTTGTAATGTCCGCACAGCACAACAACACATGTTCCAAATCGCCACTTTGTTGAAACTTAGGTTTGAGCGTGAACCAATAATGCCGTTCATTTTCACTATACATAAAGGGTTCAATGCTATCGTTCTCTAAACAGCGTAAATCAAACTCAGAACTTGTGGCTTTGGTTTTTTGCTGCATCACGGACACATGATTCAATACAATCTCTTGTAAGTCTGACTGAAATCGATGTTTAAATATTTGATTGGCGCATATCAGCTCAGCTGTCGCAGAAAATAACGCAGCAGGCATTGGCAACGCTTCTAATACAGCTAATTGTTCAGTAGGTAGGTCCGATTTTATTAAGTCTTTTTTAAGCATGGTTTCGCTACTTTTTTCAGGGTAAAGCTACGCAAAATGCTAACAAAATTAATCTGACATAAATCACAGAAACTTTCTAATATTAAATGCAGTTCATATTATATAAAAATATATACCAATTCATGATTTGCTTATTCATATAAAAGATAAAGGCAAAAAAAAGCCCCTGCAAAGCAGAGGCTGATTTCAAATGAGATGTTAAATACTTAATCTAAACTATCCGCAGGAATACGCACCCAGCCTTCCATTAAGACACGCGCACTTCGGCTCATCACGGCTTTTTTAACGACCCACTGACCATTTTCATAAATTGCTTGCGCACCTACACGTAGCGTCCCAGATGGATGTCCAAAACGCACAGCTTCTCGCTCCCCACCACCCGCGGCTAAGTTCACAAGCGTCCCCGGTATCGCCGCAGCTGTACCAATGGCAACTGCCGCTGTGCCCATCATGGCATGATGTAGTTTCCCCATCGACAAGGCACGAACCAATAAGTCCGTATCTTGTTCAGAGATTTGTTTAGAACTCGAAGATGTATAGGCTTTCGGTTTTGAAACAAATGCAATCTTTGGGGTATGTTGACGCTGTTCTGCTTCAGCAATATCTGAAATCAAACCCATTTGCTGCGCACCATAAGCACGGATTTTTTCAAAACGGGCCAATGCCTTAGCATCACCGTTGATCGCATCTTGCAGTTCAGTTCCGACATAACCAATATCTTCTGCATTTAAGAAAATGGTTGGAATGCCTGCATTAATAAATGTTGCAGGGAAACTGCCTTCATCGGGTACGGTTAAGGTATCGACCAAATTCCCTGTAGGGAACATAGCGCCGCCATCTTCACCATCATCTGCTGGGTCTAAAAATTCAATTTGAACTTCGGCTGCTGGGAAGGTCACACCATCTAGTTCAAAATCACCAGTTTCTTGTACTGCACCATCAGTAATAGGTACATGCGCAATAATGGTTTTTTGAATATTGGCTTGCCAAATACGAACCGTACATAAACCATTTTCAGGAATACGTGATGCCTCAACCAGACCATTTGAAATGGCAAATGCACCAACCGCTGCCGTTAAGTTTCCGCAGTTACCGCTCCAGTCTACAAATGCTTTATCAATCGACACTTGTCCAAATAGGTAGTCGACATCATGCTCAGGCTGTGAACTTTTTGCCAAAATAACGGTTTTACTGGTACTTGATGTTGCTCCACCCATCCCATCAATTTGTTTGCCATAAGGATCTGGACTGCCAATCACACGTAATAAAAGTTGGTCGCGAACTTTTCCAGCTTGTTGTGCTGCAAGCGGTAAATCATCTAGCTTGAAAAATACACCTTTACTAGTACCACCACGCATATAAGTCGCTGCAATCTTAATTTGGGGAGCAAAACTCATTTTTATTGAATCCTTAATCTTTATCATTGTGTTTTGGCAGAGCGTTCTTTTCTGCGCTTTTGCATCATACAATGTTTAATTGAAGTTTTAACAATCACATGACTTAAGTATAAAAAAACAACATTCGATACCTTTTCCATATAAAGCCAAGTATAAGAATTTCAATTAAAATAAAATTAATCTATTGATTCATAAATTTTTAATTCAGCATTTAAAACGAAAAATAGGTTATTAAATATATAAATATTTTTCATAAATTTTGAGCTACTAGGCTATTCATTCTCTATACATTACAATTACCAAAATTAAACCATTCTCGGGAAGAGTAACTTGACTACCAATTCCTCCGAACTCAAGCGTGGCTTAAAGAATCGTCATATTCAATTGATTGCCATGGGTGGTGCAATTGGTACAGGCTTATTCTTGGGCTCAGCGCATGTGATTCAATCTGCTGGACCATCCATTATTCTCGGCTACGCCATTGGCGGTCTGATCGCCTTTCTAATTATGCGTCAGTTGGGTGAAATGATCGTCCATGAACCTGTAGCAGGTTCATTTAGCCATTTTGCATATAAATATTGGGGGAAATTTCCAGGTTTCTTAACAGGTTGGAACTACTGGATTCTCTATATTTTAGTGGCAATGACAGAACTCACCGCTGTTGCGAAATACATCAATTACTGGTGGCCTCATATTCCAGCGTGGGCATCTGTACTATTCTTCTTCGTGATCATTACTTTAGTAAACTTAGGTAATGTAAAGTTTTATGGTGAATCAGAGTTTTGGCTGTCGATTATTAAAGTCACTGCGGTTATTTCGATGATCGTATTTGGTTTGTATTTGCTACTGACTGCAGATGCTAACTCAACAGCATCATTTACCAACTTATGGAGTCAGGGCGGCTTCTTCCCAAATGGTTTTGAAGGCTTATTCTTCATGCTAGCTTTCTTGATGTTCGCCTTCGGTGGTATTGAACTGATTGGTATGGCGGCAGCGGAAGCTGAAAATCCAAAAGAAACTATTCCAAAAGCGATTAACCAAGTTGTATTTCGTATTTTGATTTTCTACGTGGGTTCTTTGACTATTCTATTGTCACTTGTGCCATGGAATCAGCTTGAACTAGGTGGTCTAGACAAAAGTCCATTTGTGATGATCTTTAGCCAACTGGGTATTGATTGGGCTGCACATTTACTGAACTTCATTATCCTAACTGCAGCACTGTCTGTTTATAACAGCGGTATGTATGCCAATAGCCGTATGCTTTATAGCTTGGCAAAACAAGGTAATGCCCCAAAAGTTTTCGCAAAAACTAACAAAAGTGGCGTGCCAATTCCAGCAGTATTACTTTCTGCAGTACTGATTTTCGGTTGTGTGCTCTTAAACTACTTCGTACCTGAAGATGCGCTTGGTCACTTAATGTATGTGGTTGTTGGTGCCCTTGTCCTGAACTGGGCGATGATTACCATGACTCACTTACAGTTCCGCCGTGCAAAACGTATTTTGAATTTTAAAACCTCATATCCTGCACTTTGGGCACCAGTCAGCAACTACATCGTTCTGATCTTTATTGCTTTAGTTCTATTTATTATGTGGACTCAGGGCTTTATGGAATCAGTTCTAATGATCCCTGTTTGGATTACAGTCATGTTATTAATGTTTAACTATCTTAATCCTAAAGATTTGAGCGACATTGACCCTAATGAAGTTCATAAAGACTAAGTAATTTAAAAAGTTATTGTTTCGACAATAACTTTTTTTTTAGCTAAAATAGGAGTACATTAGCCTCCGTCATGCGCTCTTAGCTTAACTGGATAGAGCAGTTGCCTCCTAAGCGACCGACGTGGGTTCGAGTCCCGCAGAGCGCACAATTTTTTGGACACCTCACCTCTCTGATTTTTTTCAACTCACATTTATCAATAAAACTAAATTCAGAATTCTTAAATCCAATTTTTACATTTCAAATTCAAAATTCATCTCTGATTTCATTAACTTAATCTTTGTTTTTACTGATTTTACTCTTGAGAGTTTGTTTTTAAGAAGAATTGAATAGCACTTTTAAATTCCCTAACCATCTATTTGTCAATGCAAAAAATGACACATGGTGTGGTTTATAAGGCCAAAAAATCAATTTATGACTGCCCATATCAAAATATTTTCAATTATTTTTAGGTTTAGAAAATAATGCAGTAACTAAAAATATTAAATAATAATCAAAATGTTATATGTATTAATTAGTACATTTACTCTAAATAGTTCGTTTTTCAATCATATTTTTTAATCTAGAGCATTTACTCTTATTTTAATTGTGCTATTTTTGTCACATGGAGTAACAATTAAGCCCAAGAGTATTAAAAAGTTTTCCATAACGAATATATGCAGTAACCATAAAAATCAAATTCGTATCTCAAGGAATGACGAAGAATGAAATTAAAAACTTTAGCTACAGCCATGATTCTTGCTTCAGTTCCAATGACAGGTGCTTTTGCAGCAGCACTAGATCGTTCAGGGCAATCTATTTCTGCATTTTTACAACCAGGGAACTATTTTGAAGCAGGTATTTCGGTTTTAGATCCGAATGTTTCAGGGAAGATGAACAGCACTGCACCTGCTAGCAACCCAACATTAGGAGCTCTTGCTAATACATCACTAGATGACATGGCGGGTGATTACTATTTTCCACAAGCAGCATTAAAATTACAGCTAACTGATAATTTTTCTTTTGGTTTACTATATGATCAACCTTTTGGTGCAGAAGCTAAATATAGTCCAACAGATCAAACACTACCAGTTGCAGGTAACCCTGGTGCATTCCAATTAATGGGCGAAACAACAGAAGTCGAAGTTAACACTCAAAATATCTCGATGATATTAGGTTTTCAACCAATTGAAAATTTTAACATATACGGCGGTGGTGTTTATCAAACAGTAAAAGGTGATGTTCAACTACGTGGTATTGCATATGGAGCAAACCAAGCTCTCGGTTTATATAATGCAAATATGAAAGAAGATAGTGCCGTTGGTTGGTTGGCAGGATTAGCGTACCAAATCCCAGAAATTGCTTTAAAAGCATCTATTACTTACCGTTCTGAGATTGATCACGAAGCTGCAACCACTGAAACTGGAAGCAGTGCTCTACTAGGCGGTGCTTTTTCAACGCGTGCTGACACTAAGATCACCACACCGCAGTCTGTTAACCTTGATTTTCAAACTGGTATCATGGCCGATACTGTCGCATTTGCAAATGTACGTTGGGTAGATTGGTCAAATTTTGCAATTCGCCCAACCGCTTTTGGTAAAGCATCTGAAACATTAGGTGCCCTTGGTCGTGGTCCTGTTGGTGGATTTGACCTTGTTGCTTATTCTGACGATCAAATCAATGCTACAGTTGGTATAGGTCGTAAATTGAGTGAACAATGGGCTGGTAACGTTTCTGTAGGTTGGGATTCTGGTGCAGGCAACCCTGTATCAACACTTGGTCCTACTGAAGGCTACTGGAACGTTGGCTTAGGTTTACAATTCAGCCCAGCGCCTAACTACTTTATCGCAGGTGGTGTTAAATACTTCATGTTAGGTGATGCTGAAGCACAACCTGCATCAATGTTTGGTACAAATGAATCAGTAGCATCATTTGAAGATAACGATGCATGGGCTTACGGTCTAAAAATCGGTTACCGCTTCTAATTCTCGGTATTAGTAGATTGGAAATATATCCAATCTACTATTGTAAAAATAATTTAATTCAAATGTTCATAGATTGAGCATTTGAATTTTTTAAGTTCAAAGTTAAACATTAAGTTAAATACTCTATTTTTTTATTTATAAATCATAAACATAAATAACACCTTCTAGAATAATTACTCTAGCATTGCTTATTTTTTAACTTATACAGTTCATTTTTAGAGTAGCAACTCTTATTTACTGTTTTTCTATTTATGTTACTTTCCACACATTGAAATAACATCAAAAGTTACAAACAGGGAAAAGTATGCGCTTAAATCACCTTAGCTACGCAATTTTACTTACCGCTTTACCAACAGCATCATTATTTGCAGCGGGTCTAGATCGTTCAGGTCAGTCTATTTCAGCATTCTTACAACCTGGTAACTACGCAGAAGCTGGCATTTCTATTTTAGACCCAAAAGTAGAAGGTCAAGATTTACTGAAAAATAAAGTTGATGACATGGGTGAAGACTACTACTTCCCTTCAGCAGCAATTAAAGTACAAGCGACAGATAAAATTTCTTTAGGTTTGATCTATGATCAACCGTATGGTGCAGATGCAGCATACGACAGCAATTCATTTTTCTTCGGTTCAAACGGCACGGGTACAAGTGTTGAAGTTGATACACAAAACCTAACAGCGTTAATTGGTTACCAACCAACAGAGAACTGGAACTTCTATGCAGGTCCAGTATGGCAAACTGTTGAAGCAGATATCAAACTCCGTGGTTTAGCTTACCAAGGCCTTTCTGGTTATAACATCAAGATTGCTGAAGAAGAAGCATATGGTTGGTTAGCAGGTTTCGCCTACTCTATTCCAGAAATTGCTTTAAAAGCTTCTGTAACGTATCGTTCAGAAATCAAGCACAAAGCAACTGGTGAAGAAACTTATACGCTTTCATCTCCTATGACTGTTGCTCCTGGTGTTACTCTACCTACAGGTACTACGATCGGTTTAGCTGACGCTCGTGTTGATGCAATTACACCGCAATCTGTAAACGTAGATTTACAAACTGGTATTGCTGCAAACACTTTAGCTTTTGCTAACCTTCGTTGGGTTCATTGGGATCAATTTGCAGTAACACCGCAAGCATTATTCCAACGTTCAGGCGGCAACAATTTAATTGATTATTCTGACGATCAGTACTCAATCACTACAGGTATTTCTCGTAAGTTCAATGATAAATGGGCGGGTACTGCAGCTGTGGGTTATGACTCTGGTGCAGGTAACCCTGTAACAACACTTGGCCCAACTGAAGGCTACTGGAGTGTTGGTTTAGGCGGTCAATACAGCCCTGCTGAGAACTATTTCATTCAAGCTGGTGTGAAATACTTCTGGTTAGGAGATGCGAAAGCGCAAACTGGCGGTACAGTTGTTGGCGAATTCAAAGACAATACTGCGCTTGGTTATGGCATGAAAATTGGCTATCGCTTCTAAGAATTAAAAATACCAAAAGCTCCTATATGGGGCTTTTTTTATTTTTGCATGTGACCCATTTCACACAATACATTTAGAATTTTATATAAGTTGCTTATTTTTCAAACAATTGATTTTATATCAATAATTTAATGGATATTTATTTTATATATTTAATAACAATAGTTTATCTAAAAATTACTAAAGTATTTATTCTAATTATTTAAAATCAACAGCTTTTTTTTACCCTAAGTTCAAATTTAGAGTCTTTACTCTTTTTTTTATTATGCTATTTTTTGGTGCAAGATATGATTAAAAAAATTACATATCTTTAAATTTTATTAACGCATTGACGCGTTTTTTATACTAGGAAAGTAGAAAAATGAACTTAAAAGCATTAACAAGTGCCATTTTATTTGCCAGCGTACCAATGACAGGGGCTTTTGCAGCAGCAATGGATCGCTCTGGGCAGTCAATTTCTGCATTTTTACAACCGGGTAATTATTTTGAAGCAGGGATTTCAGTTTTAGATGCCGATGTTTCTGGCAAATTAAAAGATAATTATACAGTTACAGGTGGTGGTGCAAATACAGCAAAATCAATTCAAGGTACTGAACTTGGTGATATGGCAGAGAGCTATCATTTCTACAATGCTGCATTAAAAGTACAAATGACAGATAATGTTTCATTTGGATTAATTTACGACCAGCCTTTTGGTGCTAAAGCAAAATATTCAACAAATGATAAACGCCAAACCGATAGTGTTTCACTCAAAACCAATGAAGTTGGCGCATTTACTGTCGGAGATGAAGCAACATCCGTTGATGTAAATACACAAAATTTATCATTTATTTTTGGATACCAACCAAATGAAAATTGGAATATTTATGCAGGTCCAGTTTATCAGACAGTTAAAGGTGATGTGACTTTACGTGGTTCTGCTTATGGTCCATTTGGAGGAGTTAACTGTCCGATTAGCGCTTGCAGTTTGAATTCCACAATTCAAGGTACTAAAGATAAATTTAATGGTTATGAAGCTCGTATAGCAGAAGATTCTTCTGTTGGTTGGCTTGCTGGCTTTGCTTTTCAAATACCGGAAATTGCACTTAAAGCATCAGTTACTTACCGCTCGGAGATTGAGCATAGTGTAACTCCTGATGAAGTTATGCCAGCTAACTCCCTGATGGGCGGCTTAGGTGGTATTAAACCTATGGTAGATGGTTATGAATTTAAAGAGGGTAAAACTGATGTAACCACACCACAGTCTGTAAATTTAGATTTTCAAACGGGGATTATGGCCAATACAGTAGCATTTGCTCAATTGCGTTGGGTAGATTGGTCGGAATTTAAAATACGCCCAAATAAATTTGGTCAATTAGCATCTGCTCTAACAAACAAAGTAATTGGTGACCCACGTGGCTTTGATTTAGTTGCCTACGAGAAGGATCAAATTTCGGCGAATGTGGGTGTCGGACGTAAGTTTAATGAACAATGGGCTGGCACAGTCATGGTTGGTTGGGACTCTGGGGCTGGCAACCCTGTATCGACTCTTGGCCCAACAGAAGGTTATTGGAGCCTCGGTTTAGGTGGACAATTTAGTCCAACACCACAAACATTTGTACAAGCCGGTGTTAAGTACTTCTGGCTAGGTGATGCAAAATCACAAGTTGCAAGTCATTTCGGTACAGATGAATATGCTGCAAACTTTGAAGATAACGATGCAATTGGTTATAGCTTGAAAATTGGTTACCGTTTCTAAGTTGCTTTAAAAACTTTGGATTAAACAAGAAAGGGCGCTATAAGCGCCCTTTTCTATAATTTGCTATTCAGAATTAAGCTGGAATATCACGAACTGAAGCATTACGAATCGCTTCTTTTAGTGCATCATAGCCATGAATTGGTGGGAACTGTGGAAATTCAGCAATCACATTGTCAGGCGCATCAAATAAGAAACCCGCATCCGCCTCACCAAGCATCGTCGTATCGTTATAAGAATCACCTGCTGCAATCACACGGAAGTTTAACCCATGCAATGCTTGAACGGCTTTACGCTTTTGATCAGGTTGACGAAGCTTATAAGCTGAGATCATACCATTTTCATCAGTTTCTAACTTGTGACAGAAAATCGTTGGCCAACCAAGTTGTTGCATTAATGGATGTGCAAACTCATAGAAGGTATCTGAAAGAATAATCAATTGAAAATGAGTACGTACCCACTCTACAAACTCTTTTGCACCTTCAAATGGCCCCATATCTGCGATTACGTCTTGAATATCGTTTAAACCCAAACCGTGTTGTTTTAGGATATTTAAACGCTGAGTCATCAACACATCGTAATCTGGAATGTCACGAGTCGTTGCTTCAAGTTCTTTAATGCCTGTTTTTTTCGCAAAATTAATCCAAATTTCAGGTACTAAAACCCCTTCTAGATCTAAACAAACGACTTCCATGCACTCTACCCTCTGTTAAGTGAAAAAAATTTTCAATATCATAGCGGAAGAATAAAAAAATGCATTGTTCTTTTTTAAATCTATTTTTTTCATAAGTATCTATTTTTTAGTGATAAGTGTGTTTTAGCATTTCCATTAAAATAGTTCTGAAATAAATTAATATAGGTTTTAACGTTCCAAGCCTATAGCCAGGACATTCATGACTACCATCCCTACTATTGACCTTGTCGATGCACTTGCATCCGAATATGCAGATAAATCACCTTCTGAGATTATGAAACTTGCGCTAAGCCAGCAAGGTGAAGTTGCGATTTCCTTTTCTGGTGCAGAAGATGTTGTACTGATAGATCTTGCATCGAACTTAGGGATTCCATTTCGTGTATTTAGTTTAGATACCGGTCGCTTACACCCTGAAACTTACCAATTTTTAGATACTGTCCGTAAACATTATAAAATTGATATCGAAATCTGTTTCCCAGAAAGTGATGCCGTACAAAAACTGGTGACAGAAAAGGGCTTTTTTAGCTTTTATCAAGATGAACATAAAGAATGCTGTGGTATCCGCAAAGTACAACCTTTGCGTAAAAAACTAGCCACTTTAGATGGGTGGATCACTGGTCAACGTAAGGACCAAAGCCCTGGTACACGTAATGAAATTCCAGTGGTACAAGCTGACCCAGGTTTTTCAGGTCCGGGCAAGCAATTAATTAAATACAATCCTTTGGCAAACTGGTCTAGCGCTGATGTATGGAACTATATCCGTCTAATGGAAATTCCATATAATCCACTACACGAACGTGGCTTTATCTCGATTGGCTGTGAACCATGCACTCGACCTGTTTTACCGAATCAACACGAACGTGAAGGTCGCTGGTGGTGGGAAGATGCAACCCATAAAGAATGCGGCTTACACGCAGGCAACATGAAAAAATAAAGAGCACAAAACCACTGCACAGCAGTGGTTTTTTCAACGCATCGATACACATAATTCCGTATCATTTCAACGTAAAAACGCTATACTGCAAATGACAATTTAATAATTCTAACAATGCTACTCATACATGAGCAGCTGTAGAAATTGCAGTGAGGCAATCAACGCTATGCGTCCATTACATCCTATTGATTTCATATTCTTAAATTTAGAGAAACGGCAACAACCGATGCACGTAGGTGGCCTATTTTTATTTCAGATCCCTGACAATGCACCTGATACTTTTATTCAAGATTTAGTCGCAGATATTCGTAATTCAAAATCCATTCCTATTCCTCCTTTTAACAATAAACTCAATGGCTTCTTTTGGGATGAAGACGAAGAGTTTGATTTAGATCATCACTTCCGCCATATCGCACTGCCGCATCCCGGTCGTATTCGTGAACTTTTGACTTATATTTCTCAAGAACACAGTGCGCTGATTGACCGTGCAAAACCGCTTTGGACTTGCCATATTATTGAAGGCATTGAAGGCAATCGTTTTGCCATGTACTTCAAGATCCACCACGCGATGGTTGATGGCATTGCAGGTATGCGTTTAGTTGAAAAATCACTTTCGCATGACCCAGATGCTAAAAGTATTGTACCGCCATGGTGTGTGGAAGGCCCTCGTGCAAAACGCCTCAAACAGCCTAAAGTCAGTCGTATGAAAAGTTTGTTATCGACCATTAAGGGACAACTTGACTCAACTCCACGAGTTTTGTATGAACTATCACAAACTGTAATGAAAGATATGGGGCGTAACCCAGATTATGTATCTAGCTTCCAAGCGCCGAGTTCAATATTAAACCAACGGGTCAGTTCTTCACGTCGTTTCGCTGCTCAGTCTTTTGAATTTTCACGTTTGTCACATATTGCCAAGTCACTTGGTGTAACAATTAACGATATTGTGCTCGCAATTTGTTCAGGTGCATTACGTGAGTATTTAATTACACAAAATGCTTTACCTAAAAAGCCATTGATTGCCATGGTGCCTGCATCGGTTCGTACCGATGATTCAGATATGTCAAACCGTATTACCATGATTTTGGCAAACCTAGGAACCCATAAAGAAGATGCGCTAGAACGCTTGAAGATTGTGCGTCGTAGTGTGCTCAATGCCAAAGAACGCTTTAAGCGGATGAACTCGAATCAAATTTTAAACTACAGTGCTTTCGTTTACAGCGCAGCAGGTTTAAATATTGCATCAGGCTTTATGCCAAAACGTCAGGCCTTTAACTTGGTGATTTCAAATGTTCCCGGCCCACAAGACCCGTTATATTGGAATGGTGCACGTTTAGAAGCGCTCTACCCTGCGTCCATTGTTTTGGATGGTCAAGCGCTTAATATCACCATGACTAGCTATTTAGATAAGCTTGAAGTGGGTCTAACCGCATGTCGTAATGCGCTGCCAAAAATGCAAAATTTACTAACACATTTGGAAGAAGAAATTCAACGATTTGAAGCTATTGTGAACCAAGATTCCCCAAAGTTACAGGCGGTTAGCTAACC